>JANYCG010000101.1 GCA_025360385.1 Burkholderiales bacterium
GACCACCTCGATCAACCCGCCAAGTCCGGGTATGCCGGCGGCCCTGGCCCTGAAAGCCACCGCGCCTGGGATCACGTTCAACTTGAGGTATCCGGGGCAGTATTTTGATGAAGAGTCGAATCTTAACTACAACTACTTCCGGAGCTATGACTCGAAGACTGGGCGGTATACGCAGAGTGATCCGATTGGGTTGCGCGGCGGTGTAAACACATACGCCTATGTGGGCGGGAATCCGCTGGCGTTCACTGATCCACAGGGTTTGTGTCCTTGGTGTGCCGCAGGTTTAGCAATTGGTGTCTGGGCCAACATCGGTTCACAGCTTTATGCGAACGGCGGCAATTGGGGTGGCTTGGATTACAAGGCCGTTGTTTTATCTGGTCTAGCTGGTGCCGCTTCGGGTGGGTTGGGAACTTTGGCGGCCGGATTCCGGGTTGGTACCAGCATTGCTGTGAATACGGTTGGTAGTGGCGCAATTAGCGGCGCACAGCAAGCCGCAAGTAATGCTTGGAATGGTCAATGCACTGCGGATGGTGTGGTGGATAGCGCGCTGAAAGGCGCAGCGTTTGGTTTTGTGGGGGCAAGTGGGGGATCGGCATACAACGCTTGGCGAGCTGCTCAAGGGGCAAACAACTTCCTCAACACGTCCAATGCGGTGAGTGGACCATTCTTTCCACATTGGAGTACTATTGAGACTTCCGTAATTCATGACATCACCAAAGCGTAGCCTGCATCCAGCAAGCGGCGATGATCGAGGGCCGCTTCTGGGCGCTCTTGAGCTTGTTTCTGGCGGTGACCTGCAACTCGCCCAGGTTGTTGGGGCAGAAGTTGGCCAAGGCATGGCGCTTGAGCCAAGCCCACAGGTACTCCACCGGATTGAGGTCCGGCGCGTAGGGCGGCAAGAAGGCGATCTGGATGTGTCCAGCCAAGCCGTCCAGATAGTCCCGCACGAGATGGCTGCGGTGCGCCTTCAAGCCATCCCAGATCACCAGCAGTGGTTGCTTCAAGTGGGCCTTGAGGGCTTTGAGGAATTCGACGACCTCTTCTTTCTTGATACTGCCCTCGTGCAGCCGGAACAGGCAGTTGGTGCGCGTCAGGCCTGCGATGACAGACACGTGGTTCCAGTTGAAGTGAAACTGGATGATGGGTGTCTGCCCCTTGGGTGCCCAAGTGCGCACCCGGGTCGGGCGCTCGCTGATGCCGGATTCGTCGACAAAGACGATCAGGCGGCCTTCCCGCTGGGCTTTTTTTTAAGGGCGGGCCAGGTTCTGCGCTTCCAGGCTCGCACGGCATCGTCATTGCGCTCAATAGCCCGCTTCTCGGGCTTTTGCGGGCTGAAGCCCATTTCACCCAGAATGCGCCAGACATGTGTCTGGCTGAAGCGCACGCCATGCTGGCGCTCAATGACTGCACCCACCCGTTTGAGTGTCCACAGTTCAGTGCCAAAGCCGTGTTCAGTCGGGTTTTGCAGGATGGCCGCCCGCAAGGCCGCCAATTGCCGCGCGTCAAGCTGGGCCGGACGACCCCGCTCGGGCACGCCTCGCAGTGCATCAATGCCGCCTTCATCAAGCAGCCGTTTCCATGTGTACACGGTCTGGCGTGCCACACCCACTGCCAACGCCACCTGGGCGCATGCTTTGCCTGCCAGCAGCATCCGTCCTGCCTTGATCCGCTTCTTCGCCGCTTCGCTCAATCCCGTCTTTGCCATGACTGCATTCTCCAATATCGTTACTGGAGGTATAACGCTTGAGACGATTAAGCGTTGTCATGATTTAGGTAAAGATCAATAATAGGGTGAATACCGGCAAAATCGCCGCACGCCCACCGCCCTACCCGCACTCCCAGCTTTATCTGGCAAGTGCCCGAGTGGCCCTATGCAGGTGGTTTGCGGCCCTGTAGGGCGAGAGAAGCTGCACTTTTAAGCACCACCCGCCGCCACCTTGCACGCGCAAACCCAAACCTTCTTTGACTGGTTTGAAGCCGCACCAGTGGGCGACGGGCTCATCAACGCCGGGCTGGCTCACCTGTGGCTGGCAACGCGGGGCGGGCACGCCCATGAACGCACGGCAACCCTGGTGCTAAACCGTGTGCTGGACGGCATGGAGGGCAGGCTGACCAAAGCCAAGTGGGCGGCCATTAGCGCATGCTCTGCAGACACGGCGCTACGCGACATCAACGACCTGCTGGCGCGCGGCGTGCTGCGCAAGCTGGAAGGCTGGGGGTACGGGGTATGAGTTGAGTATCAAATAGGCTACTAGTCCTCATGAAGATTGCATGAGCAGCTCACAAAATAAGAGCGGCATGACACAAAAAACTGCGAGCCGGTTTCAAACTGTCACCGGCTGAAAATACCCGTCGCCGTCAGTACGCCACACACGCGACAAGCTGATTCGTATAATTCGAATGTTTCGCTTATTGCGTTTAATGCTACGATGCCACTCAGTTGCAAGCAGCCGCCTCAGGACGGCTACGCAAAGGAGCCTCTTCATGAAAGACCAAGGAATACTCGACTCAGCCAATGCCACCGAAGCCGAAATGGCAACGGTTGCACACCAATGCCTGGTGATGGCGCTGGACCATTCCAAAGCGGATCACATCGACATCATTCTCAACCTAAGCTCGGACGGTGATCAAGCCTACGAAACACCCGTGCTGAAGCTGCCGCCCCGTGCCTTGCGTTTCTTTGCAGACGTGCTGCGGCAAATGGCCAAACAGGAGCCGATGCTGCTGGTGCCGCAAAAACACGAACTCACCACCCAAGAAGCGGCCAACTTTCTGAACGTATCACGCCCCTTTGTGATCAAGGAAATCGAGGCCAACCGACTCAAATGCCGCAAAGTCAACCGCCATCGCCGGATCGAATTTGACGAACTGCGCCGCTACCAGGCGGCGCAGCAACAACAATCGGAACAGGCCCTGAAAGGACTGACACAACTCTCTGAAGAACTGGGTCTGGAGTTTTAAGTGGCCGGCTCGGCGCGCTACACGGCAATTCTGGATGCCAATGTTCTGTATCCTCAGCTAATCCGTGACACCCTGCTGAGTCTGGCCGTAGAGAGTCTCTACCATGCGCGGTGGAGCGCCACAATTCATGACGAGTGGACGCGAAACCTGCTCAAACACAGGCCAGAGCTCATCGACAAGCTACCGCTGGTTGTAGAGCGGATGAACGCCAGCGTGCCCGACTGCCTGGTGACGAACTATGAAAAGCTGGCGAACACCATCGCGTTGCCCGACCCTGGCGACCGTCATGTGGTGGCCGCCGCCATTGTGGGCCACGCTGACTCTATCGTGACTTTCAACACCAAAGACTTTCCCGCAGCCGTGCTGCAGCCGTATGGCATTGAAGTGCAGCACCCCGATGAATTCTTGATGAACCAATTGCAGTTGCAGGAAATACCTGCACTCCGAGCCATCAAAAAAATGCGCGCCCGCTGGACTAACCCGGCGCGGCCGGCGCAACAGCTCATCATGGCATTTGAAAAACGGGGGCTGCCAATGACGGCGGATTTTCTGCGTGAGGCGGTTACGCTTATTTGATATCAAATTGGCTGCCACCCCTTGTGAAATAAGTGGAATATGCGCAAACAGCTATCAACTCATGAGCAATCAGACGCACCAAACGTTCGAGTCACCCGAGCAGCTGTACGCCTGGATGCAGGCCAACCACGCCAGCGAGTCTGAGCTGTGGGTGCGCATCTTCAAAAAGGCCACCGGCCAGCCCAGCGTGACGTGGGACGATTGCGTGGTGGCCGCCATCGCTTGGGGCTGGATCGATGGGCAGCGCAAGGCCCTGGACGAGACATCGTTTCTGCAACGCCTGACGCCGCGCCGCGCGCGCTCCAACTGGTCGCGGAAAAATGTGCAGCATGCCAAGCGGCTGATAGCGCAAGGGCGCATGCAAGTCGCCGGAGACGCGGCAGAAGCGGATGGCGGAGATGCTGGCAAAGTTGGGGCGGGGCGAGAGTCTGTGATCGTGGGCGGGGCCATACGGCTCAAAAAGTGAGGCGTTTTTTCAAAAATGCGGCTGAGTCTTGCGGTGAATCGTTCCACTATTTACCGTGAAATATGCGGCGAATAGGGCGCATAATCGCCGCATGCACCCCCCCAAGCCCCAACCCCGTCGCACCTACATCTGGCAGCGCCCCGATTGGCCACAGTGGCGGTTTGACGCCGCAGCGCTGGCCGCGCCGCTGGCGCAGGTGCACCGGGCGCAGGGCCATCTGGCGGGGCGCATGGCCGAGCTGGGGCTGGCGCAGCGCGACCAGGCTACGCTGCAAGCCCTCACCCAAGAAGTTATCACCACCAGCGCCATTGAGGGCGAGGCGCTCAACCTGGACGCCGTGCGCTCCTCCATCGCCCGCAGGCTGGGCGTGGACATTGGCGATGAACATCACGATTTGGCCCCAGCC
>JANYCG010000102.1 GCA_025360385.1 Burkholderiales bacterium
GACTGGCATGGGCACCCCACGCACCCCATGCTTGAGCTGTACCAGTTGCACGGTACGCCGACAGTTGTGGTGCAAAAAACCAAAGTTTCTGGCGCGCTGAAAGCCCTTGGGCAGCACATGCTGTAGCAACAACCACAAGAAGTCGGCCCAATGCTGATGCAAGTAGCCCAGGTCAAGCGGATTCAGAGTTGACATTCAGGGCCTTCGGCCAAGGCCTCGCCATCGCTGATCGAGGCATCCCCAAAAACATGGCCAGACAAGGCCCAATGTCAAGCATCGCGCCGTGGTAAAGCCTCCCCGCGTCCAGCTGCCTGCAATCAGTTTGCTGCCCCGTCCATCCATGTTTTGCATTCCCCGCGTTTTGGTCCTGAACTCACGCGGGCTCATCCCTGCATGTTTGCGAAAGTAGCGGCCGAGATAAGCGTCGTCTGCAAAGCCCAGGGCGAACGGTTCAAACATCACGGGGCCGGATCAATAGTGCATCAGGCGGGTGTTGATGACATCCAGTGCGGACACCCCCAGCACGTCGCAACACAGGCGCGACTGCGGCCCCGGCGCGGGCATCCCGTACGGGCCGAACATGGGGTTTGCATTTTTGGCTGCTTACACGATTGCGGAAAAGCGGAGGGTCAAAAAATTTTCGCCCAATCAAATGCTTCTATATAAATAGCTAACTATGCAGCAACGACAGGGACATTCAATGGAAATTGCCGTGAATTCTGTGAAAAAACCGTGGGTAGACCACCGCCCCTACACTGTTCCCTTGCGCAAAATGCTCGAGTTTCTGCAGGTGTTCAACCGCCTGGTCATGCCGATTTTTCGCGAGACTTTGGGCCACCCGCTGGGCTTTTACACCCGCCTGGTCGGCCCACAAAACCAGTTCGTCCACCTGTGGGCCTACGAGGACCTGGCCGACGATGAACGTCGCGGCAAGGCGCGCAATGCCCACCCCGATTTCCCCGCCTACCTGCAAGCCTCGGCGCATCTGATCACAGCGCAGGAGACACGGCTAATTCGGGGGGTGGGGATGGGCGGCCTAGCCGTCCACTGAGGCGACTTCTTCAGTCTCGAACCCGGCTGGCAACACAATTTCAAGCATTTCGATGTCTTCGCTGTGACCGACTTCGCGGTGGCGAATGCCGGGTGGCTGATGCACACAGGACCCGGCCTGTAGTCGCACCTTCCCTTGGCCTTCGTAGTCAAACTCGATCCAGCCTTTGAGGATGTAGACGAGCTGGAAGCTGGTGTGGTGGCGGTGCGGCTGGCTGGAGAACTCGGTGCCCGCCGCCGCGCGGATCACGTGCGCATCGACCCGGCCTTCGGTGGCGGCCTTGATGCCGAGGTCTCGGTACTCGTAAAACGAGCGCAGGCCGCGCTCGAAAACGGCGTCTTTGGCGTGGGCGGTGACGAAGCCTTGGGTGCTCATGGGAATCCTTGGTGATGCGGGTCAAATGTTTCCAACAATAGAGGTCGTTTCGGCTCAGGCAAGGGTGCTGGCCTAGATGTTTTACCGGTTCACGTCAAACAGCGCGGCGCCTTTTTTCATCACGCTCTTGGCAATCACCGTGCGGTGGATTTCGCTGGTGCCGTCGAAGATGCGGTAGATGCGGGCATCGCGGTAGTAGCGCTCAATCGGCAGCTCCTTGCAAAAGCCCATGCCGCCAAACACCTGCACGGCGCGGTCGACCACGCGGCCCAGAGTCTCTGCCGCGTGCACCTTAACCATGGCGATCTGCTCGCGCGCGTCCAGGCCCTGGTCCAGCATCCAGGCGGCTTGGTAGACCATCCAGCGGGCGGCGTTGACCTCGATCACGCTGTCGGCCAGCATTTGCTGCACCATCTGGAAGTCGCCGATTTTGCTGTTGAATTGCTGGCGCTCACTGGCGTAGCTGACCATCAGTTCCAGCACGTGGCTGGCTTTGCCGACGGCGCGCGCCCCCACCTGGGCCAGCCGAACCACGTTGAGTGCGCCCATCGCCAGTTTGAAGCCCTGGCCCTCTTCGCCCAGCAGCGCGGCGGGTTCCAGCGGCACGTTGTCAAAAAACAGTTCGACGTGGGGTGTGCCGCGAAGGCCCATCATTTTCTGGTCCTTGCCCACGGTAAAACCGGGCAGGCCCTTGTCCACCATGAACATGGAGATGGCTTTGTCGCCGGTTTTGGCGGAGACCAGAAAAAAGTCGCTCCACAGGCCGTCGCTGATGAAGTGTTTGCTGCCGTTCAACACCCAGCCTGCGTCTGTCTTTTTGGCGTGGGTTTTGATGCCTTGTGCGTCTGAACCGGCGCCCGGCTCGGTGATGGCAATCGCGCAGGTGCGCTGGCCGGTGATGGCGGGCTTGAGCCAGCGCTCAAGCTGGTCGCCTTTGCATTCGAGCAGCGGTTCGTAGACGTTGCCAAAGGCGCGGCGAACCAGATAGTCGCTGGTGTGGCCGAACTGTTCTTCACACAGAATGCGGTCCAGCTTGGAGAGGCCGCCGCCGCCCAGATCGGCCGGCATGTTCAGGGCATACAGGCCCAGCGCCTTTGATTTCTCGTGGATGGCTTGGGCCGTGCGCTTGTCCAGGGTGCCTGTGTCTTCAATGCCGTTTTCGAGCGGCTTGAGTTCGTCGGCGATGAAGCGTCGCACAGCGTCGACCATCATTTTTTGTTCGTCGTTGAGAGAAAAATCCATGGTGTTTCTGTTTCGGAGTTCAGGGGACAAGGTTCAGGGTTCGAGGAAGGTCCTGGCGTTTTCAAGGCACAGACGTGCCCACTCGGTTTGGCCGTGTTGGGCCATGCGTTCGACATGGACCACCTCAACGCTGACGGGCACGTCTTGCGGCAGGGCGGTAAAAATCCCCTTCACGTCGATCGTGCCTTCACCGGCCATCAGGCGCGCGCTGCGCGCGGTGTGGATCATCTCCTCGGTGCTGAAATTCAGGCCAGCCGTCGCATCGCAAATCTGCGCGTAGTGCAGCAGGTCGCGTGGGATGGCACGGATGTCGGCCAGCGTCGTGGCGGAGCGCCCCACGT
>JANYCG010000132.1 GCA_025360385.1 Burkholderiales bacterium
GCCCGGGGATGCGCGGCATCGTAGGTTTTGGCCAGATGCTGGAAGTCCAGCCGGGTGTAGACCTGCGTGGTGGTGATGTTGGCGTGGCCGAGCAGCTCTTGCACGGCCCGCAAATCGCCGCTGGACTGCAACAGGTGGCTGGCGAAAGAATGCCGCAACATGTGCGGGTGCACCGGCGTGGCCAGACCGGCTTGCAGGCTGCGTCGGCGCAGGCGCTGCCAGACGGACTGGGATGTGAGCCGGGTGCCGTTGCGGCCAATGAAAAGGGCGGCCTGCCCGCGCTCGCGCGCCGCCTCAGGGCCTGCCCTGCGCCCGTCGGAGGGCTCGGCAGAACCACCCGGCGTCATCGTGGCATCGCGCACTGCCATCCAGGCTATCAACGCGGCCATCGCTTTGGCACCCACCGGCACGGTACGTTGTTTGGCGCCCTTGCCCAGCACATGGGCTTCGGCGGCGTCCAGGTCCACCCAGCCGCGGGCGGTTTGACTGGCGGCGGTATCCAGACCGGTCAACTCGGCCACGCGCAGGCCGCTGCCATAGAGCAGTTCCACCATGGCGGCATCGCGCGCTTCCAGCCAGGGGTTGTCGGCCTCTGAGGCAAATTCCGCCAGGCGCACTGAGTCGTCCACGCTCAGGGCTTTGGGCAAAGGCTTGTTGGCCTTGGGGGCACGCACGTCCACCACCGGGTTGCTGGCCACCAGGCCTTCGCGCCCAAGCCAGGTGTAAAAGCCGCGCCAACCGCTCAAAACCAGCGCAATGCCGCGCGGGCTGCGCCCCCCCGCATGCATGCGGGCGACCCACTGGCGGATCTGGTGGTGCTCCACCTGGCGCAATTCCAGCCGGGCTTTGGCAGCGAACTCCTGGAGCTTCTGCAAATCCAGCGTGTACAACTCGACGGTTCTGGCGGCCAGGCGTTTTTGGACGCGGACATAGCCAAGGTAGTTGCCAACCAGAACCTCATCGGCCTGCACGGTCAGCCCGCCCGGCTCAACGCAACCTGGACAACGCCGCGCTGGCGGTCTCGGCGATGCGTTCCAGAAAATCGGTGCCCATGGTGCTGGTGAAGCGCTGCGCGTCAGGCGAGGCCAACACCAACAGGCCGAAGGCTTTGGTCGGCTGGCTCACCAGGCCTTGACGCAGCGGCAGGAGGGCGATGGACGCCGCCTGCTGGGGTTCGTCCAGCCAGTTGACGGCTTCAAACCCGGTGTTCAGGCCGCAAAACGGTTCCATCAGGCTGCTGGCAAACAGCTGCGCGTCGGCGCTCACGCCCTGGGTGTAAGCGGCGTGGGCGTGCGCCACCGATACGTCCCAGATTTTGAGGGTCACCTGCGGCACCAAAAAATGGTCCTTGATTTCAAGCGCAATCTGCATCGGCAGGGCCGCCGGGTCGGCCACCAAAAACAGGCTGCCAGCCCAGCGCAAGAGCTTGTCGGACAGCAGCGCGTTGTCATTGCCATTGCGGATCATGTCCATCATGCGGTGCTCAATGGCCTTGATCTTGTCGCGCAACATCTCGGCCTGGCGCTCTTGCAGGCTGACCGCGCGGTTGCTGTGCGGGCTGGTCAGGTGCACAGCCGCCAGCAGCTCGGCGTGGCGCTGAAAAAAATCCGGCGTGTTCGCCAGGTAGTTGGCAATGTCGTCTTCGGTGATGGGGTTGGTGAATGAGTTGGTCATTTGGGGTGTTTTAAATCGTGTCAGGAATGTCAATTTCGCCCGTGAAAACGGTGGTGGCCGGGCCTGTCAGCAACACCGGCGCGTCGCCGCCAGCCCACTCGATCGTCAAAGTGCCGCCGTGTGTCAACACGTCCACCCGTGCGCCCAACAGACCGAGGCGGATGCCACACACCACGGCCGCGCAGGCACCGGTGCCGCAGGCCAGGGTTTCGCCCGCGCCGCGTTCATACACACGCAGACGGACGTGGCGGCTGTCAACAATTTGCATGAAACCGACGTTGACGCCCTGCGGGAACGCGTCCTGCGCCTGAATGGCAGGGCCCAGCGTTTGCACGGGGGCCGCTTCGGCATCGTCCACCAGCAGCACAGCATGCGGGTTGCCCATGGACACCACGGCAAGGCTCAAACGGTCGGCCTGCCCAATTTTTGCAGACGTGTCATTAACTATATTTTTAATAGCTACAAACGAAGCACTGACAGGGACATTCAGCACTATTTCCCATTGAAAGGCCGACTTTGCCACCAAACCGGCCGGGTTGAACGGGATCAGGGCCGGCGCAAACTCCGGCACCCCCATGTCCACCGTGACGCGCCCGTCGGCCTGCCAGTGCAGCTCCAGCACCCGGTTCAGGGTCTGCACCCGGACCACGTCTTTTTGCGTCAGGTTCTGCTGGCGCACAAAGCTTAAAAAACAGCGGGCCCCATTGCCGCAATGTTCGACCTCGCCGCCGTCGGCGTTGTGGATGGCGTATTCAAAATCGATGCCGACCTCAGTGGTGTTTGGCGGCGCGGGCCGCACGCACAAAATCTGGTCTGCCCCCACGCCAAAGTGCCGGTCGCCCAAAAACCGGTACTGCGCCGCGCTCAATCCCAGCCGTCCACGGGTCTCGTCCAGTACGACAAAATCATTGCCCGCACCCTGCATTTTGGTGAATGGAATCCGCATGACGGGATTATCCCTTTATCCTCAGGCCTGAGATTCAACCTCCCTTTGAAAGAACACCATGCGCATTCCAGACTGGACAGCCGATCAAAAACCGCAACCGCAAGACCTGGTGGAGGCCGTCAAAAAACGCCGGGGTGGCGAGCTGATCGAGCTGGACAAAGCGCTGCTGTGGAGCGAACCCATTGCCCGCGGCTGGAACGTCTACCTGGGTGCCGTGCGCACCGGCCTGCCCACCAGCCGCAAGCTGCGCGAGCTGGGCATTCTGGTGGTGGCCCGGCTGACCGGCGCCGACTACGAATACGTGCACCATGCGCCTGATTTTTTGGCCGCCGGTGGCACTCAAGTCCAACTCGATGCCTTGAACCTGTTGATGCAGTCAAATCCGCGGGATGTTCCCGTGGATGCTGCGTGGTCAGCTACTGAAAGCATAGTGATCCAATACGCCGTGCAGGTCACCCTCGACGTGCGCGTGAGCGAGGCCGTGTTTGCCCAAATGAAGCAGCATTTCGACACCACGCAGATTGTGGAGATCACCACCGCCATCGCCGCCTACAACATGGTGGCGCGGATATTGGTGCCCTTGGGTGTGGGGACGTAGGTCGCTGACGACGGACGTTCGATGCAGAGACTGGGGCTTTTCTGCTGATGCCAAGTGATATTGGCTCGAATACCCCGTGGAGGCTCTATAGTTTGCTATCAAAAAATATTTTTGGCTGATTTGATTGCCGATTGGAGGCTGGCGTTCCTCAATCGGCCTTTATCCCGTTGTCCCGCACCACCTTGCCCCAGACGTCCATCTGCCGCTCGATGAACACGCGGGCGGCTTCCGGCGTGCCGCCGACCACGTCGATGCCCTGGGCGTCCAGGCGCTTGGCCAGGTCGGGCTGCTTGAGAACTTTGTTGAGCTCTTCGTTCATGCGCTTGAGGATGTCGGGCGGGGTTTTGGCGGGGGCCAGCACGGCCCACCAGGCGGGGGCTTCAAAACCGGCAAAACCACTTTCGGCCAACGTGGGCACGTCGGGCAAATCGGGTGAACGCTTGCTGGTCGTTACCACCAGCGGGCGCATGCGTTTGCTGTCGATAAAGGGTTTGGTGACAAACACCGAGCCAATGGACAGCGGCACATGGCCGGCGACGGCGTCGTTCATCAACGGGCCGCCGCCTTTGTACGGGATGTGGGTGAATTCCAGGCCGCCGTTTTTACCCAGCAAGGCCATGGCCAAGTGGCCCAGGCTGCCCGAGCCAATGGTGCCATAACTCACGCCCTGATTCGTCACACCCGGCTTGGTCTTGGCGTCGGCCACCACGTCGGCAAATTTTTGGTACTTCGAGCCCGCGTAGGTGGCCAGCACCATGGGTGCGGTGCCGACCAGCACCAGGGGCACCAGGTCTTTTTTGGAGTCAAACGGCAGGTTGGGAATCAGGCTGGGGTTGACGCCGTGGGTGTCGAACACCACGGCAAAGGTGTAGCCGTCGGCCGGGCCATTGGCCACAGCGGCGGCCCCGATCGAACCGGACGCGCCGCCTTTGTTCTCGACGATCACGCTTTGCCCCAGCGCCACGGACAGCGGCTGCGCCAGCAGGCGGGCCACCTGGTCTACCGAACCACCGGGCGGAAAAACGGCAATGAATTTGATCGGCTGTTTGCCGGGCCAGGCTTGTCCTGAGCCCGTCGAAGCGGCCTGGGCCTGAACGCCCAATGGCACTGCCGCGATCCATAACGCGCTGGCCAGCAAGGGGTATTTCAGCAAGCTCATTCACATCTCCTCAAAGTGCGCCAATGAAGCGCGGAACAAATCCGTGCGAAGGCGTGGCGCTTCCCCGAGTATGCAGGCCTTGCAAGAAATCGGTGACGCGGTTTACCCGCAAACGCAGCCTGCCGTTTGACGGCAAAATCAGGCCATGCCAAGACACAGCCAACTCCTACACGCCCAACGAGAACCCGCCCCGCCCCGCCCTGCCGCCACCGTGCTGCTGTTGCGTGACACACCGCAGGGCATCGAAGTGCTGATGACGCGCCGGTCCATGACGGCCAGCTTTGCGCCCGGCGCCTATGTGTTCCCCGGCGGCGGTGTGGACGCCAGCGACGCCGCCGCGCACGCCCAGGCAAGCCGTAGGCCAAAACGAGGCGAGGTGCAATCGGGCCAGAGCGACCTGCACCTGACCCAAGCCATCGCCGCCATCCGTGAAAGTTTTGAAGAGCTGGGCGTTTTGATCGCCCGCCGTGCCAACGGCACCACCTGCGACAACTCGGACATCGCCCTGCTGGACCGCAAAAAACCCTTTGTGCCGCAATGTGCCGCGCTGGGCCTGCAACTGGCCGCCAGCGAAGTGTTTGTGCTGGCCCACTGGATCACCGACCGCGATTTGTCCCGCCGCTTTGACGTGCCTTTTTTGGTCGCGCGCATGCCCGAAGGCCAAACCCCCGTGGCTGACGAGGCCGAGCAATTTGAGCCAGTGTGGGTGCGCCCAGCCGACGCGTTGGCGCGCCACCAGGCGGGCGACTTTTTCATCATCTTCCCAACCATCCGCACACTGGAGCGGCTGCAGGACTTTGCCAGTGTCGCGGCCGTCTTGAGCGCCTGTGCCGCCACCGAGCAGCCGCTGTGGACCAGTTGCCCCCGTGCCGGCCTGCTGGCAGGGCGCGAGGCGCGTTACATGGAGCATGAGTCGCCCTTTGGCGAGCTGGCGCTGGTCAGCCCCGACGGGCAGATCGTGCATGCGCTGGACTGGGGCACCCACCAGCCCGTGCCTTTGCTGAAAAACGTGATCCGCCTGACCGCCCCCAACGCCGGGCTGATGACAGGCCCCGGCACCAACAGCTACCTGGTGGGCGACCCGAACACGGGCTACATCGCGATCGACCCCGGCCCCAACGATGCTGAACACATCGACCGGCTTTGGCGGGCGGCGGGCGGCGATATCCGCCAGATTGTGTGCACCCATTCACACCCGGACCATTCGCCGGGGGCCCAGCCCTTGCAGGCGCTGTGCGCCAACGCTGCGCACGGCCTGCCGCCAATTCTGGGCCTGCCCAGCGCCGCCACGGCCAATGAGTACTCGCAGTTCACGCCCAACAGATCGCTATTAAATAATGAGCTACTCAGGCTTATCCCACGGGAACATACGGGCGATTTACCTGACAAGACAGGTTTTGGCCACAGTTTGAAGGTGGTTTTCACGCCCGGCCATGCCGCCAACCACCTGTGCCTGGTGCTGCTGGAAGACGGCCTGCTGTTCAGCGGTGACCACATCCTTAACGGAAGCACCACCATCGTGAATCCGCCCGACGGCGAGATGACGGCCTACCTCGATTCGCTGGATGTATTGACGGCAGCCTGCGCCGAACACGGGATCGATTTCATCCTGCCCGCCCACGGCTACGTGCTGGGCCATGCGCCCCAAGCCATCGCCCAGCTCAAGGTGCACCGGCTGAAGCGCGAGGCCAAGGTTTTGCAAGCCATGCAGGCGCAGCCCAAGGGCTCGATGGACGATTGGGTGGCCCAGGCCTACGACGACGTACCGCCGCGTATGTGGCCTATGGCCAAACGCTCCATGCTGGCACACGTGCAGCGGATTGAGGCGATGGGGTGACGCTTGCAATTAAAGGTCGTATTCCTCAGGCGTATCGGATAACACCGACAAATCCAGCGGCCGCACGGCGCCCATCCACATCGCGCGGTCGCGGTGGTCCACCAGGTCTGAATCGCTGATGGGGTGGATGAAGATGACCAGCCCCGCGCGGTGCATGGCCAGCCAGGGAATCAGATCGCCAAATAACGCTGGCTTGAAGGCGAGCTGGCAACTCCAGTCCGGGTGCGGGCCGACTGGCTTCTCATGCACTCGGCCCATTTTCAAAGGGAATTTGGCGGCGGCCCCCTCACACAGGGCACGCGCTTGTGCCACGGTTTCGGCGTTGAAATACACGTGGGCGTGAAAGCCGTGGATAGGGGGCGTCAGGTGCGGCATGGGCGTGGGTGCAGTTACCATGCAGGCAATGATCGCAGAAACCAGGCCGGCGCAGCAATCCGCCTCAAAAAAACCCCCAGGCAAAACGCTTGACCTCAAGGCCGCGCCTGAGGGCGAGCGCCTGTCCAAACGCGTCATGGCGCAAATGGGCTGTTCGCGCAGCGACGCCGAACAATACATCGAAGGCGGATGGGTCAGCGTGAATGGCCAGGTGGTTGAAGAAGCGATGTTCCGGGTGGCCCACCAGACTGTGGCGATAGACCCGCAAGCCAGCCTGCTGGCGCTGGCAGCCGTCACCCTGCTGCTACACAAGCCGCCCGGTTTTGATGCCATGGCGGCGCCGGAGCAGGCCAAGCCGCGCGTCAAACCGGCACAGGCTTTGCTTGCCCCCGCAACCCATGGCGAAGGCGACCCGTCTGGGCAGCGGGTGCTCAAGCGGCACTTCGCCAAACTGACCGCCTGCATGCCCTTGGAGGCCGCAGCCAGCGGCCTGGTCGTCTTCACGCAGGACTGGCGGGTGTTGCGCAAGCTTGAAGAAGATGCGCACCTGATCGAGCAGGAGTTGATTGTGGAAGTGGCGGGCAACGTGGAGACGGCCGTGCTGAAACGGCTCAACCACGGCATTGCCAGCGACGGCCAGCCGCTGCCACCCGTGAAAGTCAGCCTCAACAGCACGGGCGATGCGTCGTCAAAACTGCGCTTTGCCGTCAAAGGTAACCACCCCGGCCTGATGGCCTACTTGTGCGAACGCGTTGGCCTGGAGATCCAGAGCATGAAACGCCTGCGCGTCGGGAGGGTGGGCATGGGCCCGCTGCCGCAGGGGCAGTGGCGGTATTTGCAGGCGCATGAACGGTTTTAAGCTTTACAGCCCTCTGTCGCCCAATGCCCGCGCCGTGTCACCGATAATCTCCCCATCGTCTGAACCACCTGCCCCATACCCATGTTTTTGCGCTTCTTTCAATTGATTGTCCCGGCCCTGGTCGCTGGCTTGTTGTCAACCTCGTGCGGCGGCGGCGGCTCGGCGTCCCCGGCACCCACCGGCTTGACCGTGGTGCCAGGTGACACCACCGCCACCGCAAGCTGGGTCATGGTCGAAGGCGTGGAGTATTGGCTGTTTGTTGTCCCCACCGCCACGGCACCTGTGCCCGTCAGCAACTTGAGCAACTGGATCGGCCTGGCCGGTGGCTCGACTTTTCTCAAGGCAGGCTCACCCTTCACGGTGACCAACCTGGTCAACGGCACCAGCTACAGCTTCTCTGTCAATGGCAGATCCAGTGGTGGCCCTGGCGGGCCAGGGGCGAATTCCGTGACGGCGACCCCCGTAGCGGCGATCCCGGCAGTTGCTGCGCCCTGAAAAAGTGTGAAGCCCACCGATAAGCCGGATTTTGTGTCCTTTTGAACCGCCCTAAGGCGGCCCAAGAGGTGACTGCCATTAATCTGGACCATTGGTCGCCCAATGGCTCGGTGCTACCTACCCGCACACTCCGGGGGCCCCATCATCGTGTGCCTATTTGGTATTGCTGCGCGTAGAGATTGCCCGTTTCACCCACCCAGCGGTTGCCCACTGTGTGACTCGTCTCTGTTGCTCTGATCCTCACCTTATACCCCTGGCTTGCGCCAAAGGCTTTCAGTGGACAGCCGTTAGCTGCTACGCTGCCCTGTGCAGTCCGGACGTTCCTCCAGTGCGGTGTTTCCACCCAAGGCTTTCACCTTGGCCTTGCGGCTAGCACCAGCGGCAGTCTGGCGGGCTTCACGCGTTGATTATCGCCGCTCAAACCATATTCTTGGCACAATCAAACTCCAACCACCCACTTACCGCTTGAAGGAATCCAACATGAAGGCCGACAACATCCTGCAAACCATTGGCAACACGCCGCACGTGCGCATCAACCGCCTGTTTGGCGCGGGTGCCAATGTGTTTATCAAGTCTGAGCGCAGTAACCCGGGCGGCTCCATCAAAGACCGGATTGCGCTGGCCATGGTCGAGGCGGCTGAAGAAAGCGGCGAACTCCAACCCGGTGCCACCATCATCGAGCCAACCTCGGGCAACACCGGCGTGGGCCTGGCCATGGTCGCTGCCGTCAAGGGTTACAAGCTGATTTTGGTGATGCCCGACAGCATGTCCATCGAGCGGCGCCGCCTGATGCTGGCCTATGGCGCGTCGTTCGATTTGACCCCCCGTGAAAAAGGCATGAAAGGCTCGATCGCCCGCGCCCAGGAGCTGGCTGCAAGCACGCCCAATTCATGGATTCCGCAGCAATTCGAGAACCCGGCCAACATCAAAGCGCACATGCGCACCACCGCCCAAGAGATCATGGCTGATTTTCCCAATGGCCTGGACGCCCTCATCACGGGTGTGGGCACAGGCGGGCACCTGACGGGCTGCGCCACCGTGCTCAAAGCCAAATGGCCGAATTTGAAGGTGTTTGCGGTGGAGCCCGCGGCCTCGCCCGTGATTTCTGGCGGTGCACCTTCGCCCCACCCGATCCAGGGCATTGGCGCGGGCTTCATCCCCACCAACCTGCACACCGCCTTGCTCGACGGCGTGATTCAGGTCGATGCTGAACCCGCCCGTGAGATGGCCCGCCGCTGCGCCCGCGAGGAAGGCATTTTGGTCGGCATATCGTCCGGCGCGACCCTGGCCGCCATTGCGCAAAAGTTGCCGGATTTGCCGGCCGGTGCCACGGTGCTGGGCTTCAATTACGACACGGGGGAGCGTTATCTGTCGATTGAGGGGTTTTTGCCCGCTTGAGCTGCGAAATAAGCGTCGGGCAAAGCCTGCACGAGGCGGCGGCAGGGGTCAAGTCTCAGGGCAAATCAACCGGACTTTGGGAAAGTAAGTTTTTATTCGCGCCGGATCGCGGGTCAGCAAAGTATGACCCGCCTCCTGGGCATGCGCACCGATAAAAAAATCCGGCAAGGTCGCCAGACGCGCACCACCGACTGCACGGTAAGCCATGTGCGCTCTGGCGGCTGCAAAGGCGGCCGCACTGGAGATCGGATCAAGCTTGATACGCGCACTTCGCAAAAACTTGTTTTCTGCATCGACATTGGCAAAGCTGCGTGAAATCTCGGCATACACCACAATATTGACCACCAACGCCTGGCGTAGCGCACATTGGTTGAGCTGCTCGACGCTCCACTCGGCCCATACCGGTTTTTGCTCGATCACGTCGATCAGCACACTGCTGTCTACCAAAATCATCGCATGCTGTCCTCGCCTCGGGTTTCGCGAAGAATTTCTTCGGTGGTCAAACCTGAAATGCCGATACCCAAAAATTTGCGGAACGGGTTGGCAGCTTTGGACTTGGGTGTTTGAGCCTGCGCTGGAGAAATCGCCACTCGGCCATTGGGCAACGCCTCGAAATCCACCGCATCCCCCGGCTGCAACCCCAAATGCCGTCGCATACTTTTGGGCAACGTCACCTGGCTTTTACTTGTCAAAGCGTAACTCATCACTGCGTCCTTCAAAGTAAGGATTTATTTTATCATTACTTTGTATTTTTAAAAAGTATTACTTTGGGTTTTACCAATTCAAAAGATTTATCATTGACGGCTTCTGCTTGATCAACACAAGCCAAAGCGACGCCGAAAATGATACGACTGACCGAGCTCAAGCTCTCTCTTGACCACAGCCCGCAAGACCTGAGGGCCAAAGCCTGCAAAACACTGGGCGTGGCGGTCGAAGACATTGCCAGTTTGCAGGTGGTCAAACGCAGTTACGACGCGCGCAAGGCCGATTTGCTGGTGGTTTACATCGTTGATGTGGCGTTTGCCGATGCCCCGTTTGAGCAGGCGTTGCTGGCCCGGCTGCACGCCACACCCCATATCGCCTTGACACCCGATACGGCGTACCGTGCCCCAGTGCAGGCACCTGCAGTTTTAGCTTTACGACCTGTGGTCGTGGGCTTCGGCCCCTGCGGCATCTTTGCCGCGTTGATGCTGGCGCAAATGGGCTTCAAACCGATCGTGCTGGAGCGCGGCAAACCCGTGCGTGAACGCACCCGGGACACCTGGAGCCTGTGGCGCAAAAACCAGCTGAACCCCGAGAGCAATGTGCAGTTTGGCGAAGGCGGCGCGGGCACGTTTTCAGACGGCAAGTTGTGGAGCCAGATCAAGGACCCGCGCCATCTGGGTCGCAAGGTGATGCAGGAGTTTGTCAAGGCGGGGGCACCTGAGGACATACTGATTGAATCGCACCCGCACATCGGCACCTTCAAGCTGGTCAAGGTGGTAGAGAACATGCGCGCGCAGATCATTGCGCTGGGCGGGGAGATTCGATTTGGGCAGCGCGTGACGGACGTATTGCTGGAAGAAACCAGTGCCGACGCCCAGGGCCACACGCGCCAGATACGGGCTTTGACAGTGCTGGACGTCGCCACCCACACGCCCTATGAACTGCGTGCCGACCATGTGGTGATGGCGCTGGGCCACAGCGCGCGCGACACCTTTGCCATGCTGTACCGGCGCGGTGTTTTCATGCAGGCCAAGCCGTTCTCCATCGGTTTTCGCATTGAGCACCCGCAGCGCCTGATTGACCGGGCGCGCTGGGGCCGCCACGCCGGCCACCCTTTGTTGGGCGCGGCCGAATACAAGCTGGTGCACCACGTTGAAAAAGGCTTAAGCGCCGGGCGCAGCGTCTACAGTTTTTGCATGTGCCCCGGCGGCACGGTGGTGGCTGCAACTTCAGAAGTGGGCCGCGTCGTGACCAATGGCATGAGCCAATATTCGCGCAATGAACGCAACGCCAACGCAGGCATCGTGGTCGGCATTGACCCACGCGACTACCCGACCGACGCCGCGTCATTCCACGCCGCGTTTGGGGATGTTGTGGACGCACAGCGGCGGCCTGCCGACGCCTCTCATCCGCTGGCGGGCATTGTGCTGCAACGCCAGCTGGAAGCCAGCGCGTACACCCTGGGCGGCAGCACCTATGAAGCGCCCGGCCAATTGGTGGGTGATTTCCTCGCTGACACCGCATCCACCGCGTTTGGCGAAGTGCTGCCCTCTTACAAGCCGGGCGTCAAGCTGGGCAGCCTAAGGACGGCATTGCCGGACTATGCCATTGCCGCAATACGCGACGCCCTGCCCGTGTTCGGCAAAAAAATCAAGGGTTTCGACCTGCCAGACGCCGTCTTGACAGGTGTTGAAACCCGCACCTCATCACCGCTCAAAATTACCCGCGGTGAAGACCTTCAAAGCCTCAATGTGGCAGGCCTGTACCCGGCGGGTGAAGGCGCCAGTTATGCAGGCGGCATTTTGTCAGCCGGGGTGGATGGGATACGGGTGGCGGAGGCGGTGGCACGGGCAGTGACGGGATAAGCTTCGATGGCATCGGTGCGCAGTCTGTGACCACCACGGTGCCATATTTGATCGACGCAAAGATTTCTTGCTTGCTCTTATCGGCAAACGCTGCCCGTATTTCAAAAATCTCATAGGACTGCGGCGGGTGGGGGAATTCAGGCGAATGCGGGCTCTACCAATTGTCGTTGGCAACAAGGCTTTGGCAAGCGTCACGACACTGCATCGAGACGCCTTGATGACCATATCACCCAAGCTTTGATGACAGACCGCAAGCAGCCGGGGTGAAGCGGCGCTCAACCAGCGGTCAGTTGCCCCTAAAAACCCATATTAAGCTATCTTTTGTATAGCTATTTAGGCATACGATATGCCAATATTTGACACTTTCACCGTCCAAACAGCCAATTTCACGCCCGCCCCCCAAAGCGCGTGTCCACCTGCTTGCGAAACTCGCTGGGCGTCATGCCCTTGACGTTCAAAAACCGCCGATTGAAGTTGGCGACGTTGTTGAAGCCAACCTCGTAGCAGATGTCAGTGATCAGGCGTTCGGATTCCATCAACAGCTGGCAGGCTCGGTTAACGCGCACCTGGTTCACAAAGTCGGTGAAGGTGTTGCCGGTGGCGCGCCTGAAAAAACGTGAAAAGCTGCTTTCTGTCATGCCCAGTTCGCCCGCCAGGTCGGCTGCCGACAGGGCTTGGGTCAGGTTGTCGGTGATGCGGCTGACAATGTCGTCTATCTGGTTCAACTGCGCATCGTTGTCGACGCTTTGCAATTGGGCCTGCGACAACAACCGGTAGTCAGGCCATTGGCTGAGCTCACCCAAAAAGCCGCAAAAAGCGGCCAGCCGGGCCAGGCCATGGGTGGCCTTGATCCTGTGCCAATACTGCGTGGCCTGGTCTGACAGGCCAAAAAACTCTATGCCGTTGCGGGCACGGTTGAGCAGGGGCAAAACCTCTTCAAGCTCGCGGACGTGCGCGGCCGCCTGGACAATCGGCTCATGGGCAAACTGGATCACAAGGTCGCGCTCTGCATACCCGCCTTCGGGCAAGTCCAAAGAGATCCAGTTGTGCGGCATGCGTGGCCCAGTCAGCACCAGATGGCCGGGCTGGAAGGTGCCGATGTAGTCGCCCACAAAGGCTTTGCCACTGGACGCCACGATAAGGTGCAGCTCGTACTCGTCGTGGTAGTGCCAGCGGGCCAACGGAGTGGGAAAACCATGCGCCAGGCAGCGGATGAGGCCGGTTTCTTCAGGCGGTTCATAGCCTAACGACGGGCTGCGCGAATAGTTGTGCTCCAGCTCAGGCTGAAGCTGGCGTGGCAAGATACGGTGGCGGGCGGGCATGCCTGAACCTTACCCCAAATCAACTCATGACCGCGCCACCGTCCACATTGAAGGTTTGGGCCGTGATGTAGGATGCCTCGTCACTGGCCAAAAACACGGCGGCCCCGGCAATGTCTTTGGGGCTGCCCATGTAGCCCAAGGGCACGGCCAGGCCAACCCGTCTTTTCTTCTCGCCAATGGGCAAATTTTCATACTTGGCAAACAAGGCATCTACACCGGCCCACATGGGCGTGTCGACCACGCCGGGCGAAATGGAATTGACGCGGATTTTGTGCGGTGCCATAGCCAGCGCGGCGCTTTGGGTGTAGCTGATGACCGCAGCCTTACTGGCGCAATAGTGTGACACCAGCGCCTCGCCGCGCCGACCCGCCTGCGATGACATGTTGATGACCGACGCGCCGGGCGTACCTTGGGCCACCATGCGTGCCAGGGTTTTTTGCATGACAAAAAACATGCCCTTCACGTTGACCGCAAAGACCTTGTCGTAGCTGGCTTCAGTACTTTCAAGAAACGGGGCCATTTCAAAAATGGCGGCATTGTTAAATAGCACTTGGATGTCGCCAAAGCGCCGCTCTGCGGCCTCCAGCATGGCATCGACCTGGGTTAAATCGGTGACGTTGGCCTGCACGTAGAACGCGCGGCCTTCATTGGCGGCGGCGTCCAGCTCAGCGGGTGCGGCGCTACCCATATCGACCACTGTGCACACCGCACCCTGAGCAATGTAAGCCTGCGCCACGGCCAAGCCAATGCCGCCGCCTGCGCCCGTCAACACGGCATGTTTGCCTTGCAGGCGACCCAGGGTGTGTCCTGTCATATGCCCGGTCACTTTGCGTCTCTTTCTGTTTCAAATTGTTTGACCCGGGTAAAGGCCGCGCGAATGGCCTTGACCAGACTTGGAGCACCCGCCAGGTCGCCCCACAAAGGCCCGTCAGCGCAAAAAGCAATCACCGGATCCGCAGCTTCGCACATGGCGTGGGCTACTGCCGGGTCCATGGCCTGGTCGGTGTAGGCGTAGGGAATTTTGCCGGTGTGCCAGCGCTGCAGGTAGGCCAAAAACAGAGCCGGCAACATGGCTGCGCTGTCGGCTGACTGCCCCCTTGCAAAACGCTCGCGAATCGTCGGCGCGATCATGCCGGGAATTTTGGAGAACGCGTCCATCGCGACCCGCTGGTTGGTATCTTTAAGCGCCGGGTTGCTGAAGCGGTCCAGCACGACGTCGCGGTATTTTTCAAGGTCCAGCGGACAGGGCTGCAACAGCGGAATTGCGTCGTCAGTCACGTAGTCGAACGCAAACTGGCGAATTTCAGCATCTTTCGCACCTTCGTCAATGTAGTAGTACCCGGCCAGTGTGCCGGCCCAGGCGATGCAACTATGAGTCGCATTGAGCAGGCGAATCTTGGCCTCTTCATACGCGGCGACGGACGGCACCATCTCGACGCCGACTTGTTCCCAGTCCGGTCGGCCATGGATGAAGTTGTCTTCTATCACCCACTGGGTAAAGCTCTCGCCCATCACGGCGGCAGGGTCGTCGCGCCCGGTCGCGTCCTTGACGCGTTGAACCACGTCGGGCGTGGGACGGGGCGTAATGCGATCCACCATGGCATTGGGGCTGCTGGTATTGGCCTGCACCCAGGCCAGCAAGTCTGCATCGCCAACTTGCTCTATGAACTGTAGCAAACCGCTTCGGGACCGGTCGCCATTGTGGCGCAGGTTGTCACAACACAGCAAGGTGACAGGGCCGGCTTGCCTGGCCCGACGCTCGCGCACGATGGCGGTGAGCGCCGCATAAATCGTGCTGCCGGGCAGACCTTTTTTTGCCGCGTTGATGTCGGCTTTCAAGTCCTCAAGATTCAGGTCAAGTTTGTCTTGCGGGTCGAGGTAATACCCGGCTTCCGTCACGGTGAAAGAAATGATTCGGGTGTTGGCGTCGGCACCCACGGCAATCAGCCCGGACAGGGCCGCGTCATGTGAAATAACGGTTTTGATGGCTTCGATCCAGGTATAACTTCTAGCCTGTGCAGGGGTCACCGTCTCCAGCGTGTAAGCCCCGCCTTGCGCACGCAAGGCGGCGATGGTGTCGGCCATATCAGGGCGGATATTCCCCGCGGTCAGCGTCCATTGCTGCAACCCGGCTTGCATCATTTGATGGAAATAGACCGCCTGGTGCGCACGGTGGAAGGAACCCAGGCCCAAATGCAGCATGGTGAAGGCTGGGCCGGAAAGCGGCGGGAGCTGCTGTGGAGTGGTGACGGAATTTGGCACGGTATTCAGCGAGAGTAAAACGGGGGTGGAAACAGAAACAGTTCTGACACGGCCGAGGCCAGGCTCAGGCAGCGATGGCACCCGTCAGCGCCACTCGCCCCTGGGCATCAAACAAATGAGCCGTCGGTGTGTCGATCGCAACGCCTACCGCGTCGCCCACCCGCACCGCCGTGCGGGTGTTCTGCCGCGCCACCAACTGCGCCCCCTGTTCGCTGGTGATGTAGACCAAAGTTTCGGCGCCAAGCGCCTCGATCAAATCAACCTTGCCTTGTAGTTGGCCGCTGCCCGTGGGCCTCAGCATGACGCTTTCCGGGCGCAGCCCGATGTGTCCATCAGCCGGCACGGGGATGGTGAAGGCATCACTGAGTTGCGGCAGCAGTTTGGCAGCTACCAAGTTCATCTGCGGCGTGCCAATGAACTGTGCAACAAACTGGTTGGCCGGGCGGTCGTACAGCTCCAGAGGGGTGCCCACCTGTTCAATTTGGCCATCACGCAGCACCACGACCCGATCCGCCAATGTCATCGCCTCCACCTGGTCATGCGTCACGTAAACCGTGGTCGCCCCCAGGTCGCGGTGCAGCTTGGCAATCTCGACCCGGGTCTGTCCACGCAGGGCGGCATCCAGGTTGGACAGCGGCTCGTCGAACAGAAACACCTTGGGTGCCCGCACGATCGCGCGGCCAATCGCCACCCGTTGGCGCTGCCCGCCCGACAGGTCTTTGGGGGTGCGTTGAAGGTAGGGCCCCAGGTTCAGTATCTTGGCGGCACGCTGCACCTTTTCATCGATCACTTTCGGATCGGCCTTAGCCAGCGTCAATGCAAAACTCATGTTGTCGTAGACACTCATGTGCGGATACAGCGCATAACTCTGGAACACCATGGCCAGGTCACGTTTGCTCGATGGCAGGGTCGTGATGTCACGCCCGTCCAGGTGCAGGCTGCCGCTGTTGACGGTTTCCAGCCCGGCAATCAATCGCAACAGGGTTGATTTGCCACAGCCCGAGGGGCCGACAAACACCACGAACTCGCCCTTTTGAATGTCAAGGTCAATGCCTTTGATGACGCTGACGGGGCCAAAATGTTTTTCGACTTTTTTGAGCTGTAAAAATGCCATGGGAACTCTCCAGTTTGTCGGGGCGCAGACTTGCGTCACCGCGCCGGTTTGCTTTTTACTTCACTGCGCCGAACGTGAGGCCTTGAATCAACTGCTTCTGGCTGAACCAGCCGAACACGATGATGGGCGCAATGGCCAAAAACGAGGCCGCTGACAGCTTGGACCAGAACAGACCTTCAGGACTCGAATAGGAGGCGATCAGCGCGGCCAGCGTGCCGGCCTTGGCCGCGCTGAGGTTGAGCGCCCAAAATGCCTCATTCCAGCTCAACACCAGGCACAGCAAGCCACAGGACGCCACGCCCCCGACGGCCAGCGGCAGCAAGACACGGTGGAACTCCTGCCACAAGGTGGCGCCGTCCATGCGCGAGGCTTCCAGAATCTCGTGCGGTATCTCCTTGAAGTTGGAATACAGCATCCACACCATGATGGGCAGGTTAGAGAGCGTGAAGACGATGATCAGCCCAAGCTGGGTGTCAAGCAACTCGCTTTTTTGCGCCAGCACGTAAATGGGAACCAGCGCGCCCACGGCTGGCATCATCTTGGTGGACAACATCCACAGCAGGATGTCTTTGGTTTTATCGGTCTTGAAAAACGCCATCGAGTAAGCCGCCGGCACCGCAAGCGCCAGACCGAGCAGGGTGGAGACCACGCTGGTGATGATGGAGTTTTTGGCATACAGCAAATAGTCGCTGCGCTGCTGCACCTCTATGAAGTTTTCCAGAGTCGGCGTCCAGACCAGGAGTGGAGGCACCTGGATCGCCTGCAATTCGGTCTTGAAGGCCGTCAGCATGAGCCAGCCCAAGGGGAAAAACAGCGTCAGCGCCACAAACCAGGCGACGAGCGCGCGAACCAGCAGGGCTGCGGTGAAGGTGTTATCTTGATTCATGATCTGGGCCGGGTTAGTCGAGGTTTTTTCCGACCAGTCGAACCAGGAACAAAGACGCGATATTGGCCAGAATCACCGCGAACAAGGCGCCAGCTGAGGCCACGCCCGCATCAAAATTCAACAGCGCCTGCTTGAAGATCAAAAACGCCAGGTTGGTGCTGGCATCACCCGGCCCGCCACTGGTGGTGGTGAAAATTTCGGCAAACACGCTCAAAAGAAAAATCATCTCGATCATCACGACAACGGCGATGGACCGGCCCAGGTGCGGCAGCACCAGGTAACGCAATTGCTGCAGATACGTGGCACCGTCCATGCGCGCTGCCTCGAGCTGTTCGCGGCTCATGGATTGCAGTGAAGTGATGAACAAGAGCGTGGCAAATGGCAGCCATTGCCAGGACACGATGATGATGACGCTGAGCATGGGCACATCGGTCAGCCAGTCAATCGGCTCGGCCCCAAAAAAACCCCACACTTGTGCCAGCACGCCATAAATCGGGTTCATCATCATGTGTTTCCACATCAGGGCGTTGACGGTGGGCATGACAAAAAAAGGCGACACCAGCAGCAGGCGCACCACGGCGCGGCCCGGAAACGGGTCGTCAATCAAAAGCGCGATCGCGATGCCGAAAAAGGTGGTGATGACGATGACCGAACCCAGCAGCAGTAGCGTATTGCCCACGGAGCTGGCGAACGACGGATCAGTCACAAAATAAATGAAATTGTCCAAGCCGGCAAAACCACTGACTTCGGGCTGCATCAGGTTGTAACGGATGACGGAGAAATACAGCGTCATCGCCAAAGGGACGATCATCCACAACAAGAGCGTGCCAATGGCTGGCGCCATCAACAGGCGCGCAAGCAAACGGTTCATGGGTTTGACTCCAGAAGGAGATTCACGGGGCAAAATGCGGGGAAGACCAAGGCTTCCCCGACTCGTTTTAGCTGACTTGGCTCAGACCGCCAATCTGAGAAACTGGCGGCCCGTCCAGGCTACTTGTAGTAGCCGCCCTTTTTCATTTCGCGCTCGGCGGCGACCTGGCTTGCCTTCAGCGCTTTGTCAATTGTGGTCTTGCCCGACAAGGCTGCGCTCATCTGCTGGCCGACGGCCAGACCAATCGCTTGGAACTCAGGGATCGCCGCGAACTGCACGCCCACATAAGGGGACTTGGGCAAGGTGCTGTCGTTCGGGTTGGCCGAGTCAATCGCGGCTTTTTCAGCAGGCGCAAAGCGCGCAGCCTTGACGAACTCGGGGTTCGCGTAGGTGCTCTTGCGGGTGCCGGTGGGCACGGTGGCCCAGCCATTGGTTTTGCCGATCAGGTTGATGTAGTCCTTGCTGGTGGACCAGTTGATGAACTTCTGTGCAGCGTCGGCTTTTTTGGTGCCCGCTGGAATCGCCAGAGCCCAGGCCCACAACCAGTTGGCACCCTTGGGTGTCACTTGCGTCGGAGCCTGCGCGAAAGCCATTTGGTCGGCCACTTTCGACTGCTTCGGGTCCGACACAAAACTGGCGGCGATGGTGGCGTCAATCCACATCGCGCATTTGCCAGCATTGGTCAGCGCCAGAATTTCATTGAAGCTGTTGTTGGCAGAGCCAGGAGGGCCGTAGGTTTTGAGCAGATCAACGTAAAAGCTGATCGCGTCTTTCCAGGGTTGTGATTCCAGCTGTGGCTTCCACTTCATGTCAAACCACTGTCCGCCGTAGGTGTTGACGAGGGTGGTGATGAAGGCCATGTTGTCACCCCAGCCCGGTTTGCCACGCAGGCAAATGCCATACACGCCGTTCTTGGGGTCATGCACCTTTGCGGCGAAATCCTTGACCTCGGTCCAGGTTGGCTTGTCGGCGATCTTGACGCCGACTTTGTCGGCCAGATCCTTGCGGTACATCAGCATCGAGCTTTCGCCGTAGAAGGGCGCGGCGTACATTTTCCCATCCACGGACAGGCCATTTTTCATGGCGGGCAAGATGTCGTCGGCGTCATAGGTGGCATCGGGCTTCAGCTCCATCAACCAGCCTTTTTTGCCCCAGATCGGGGTTTCGTACATGCCGATGGTCATCACGTCAAACTGGCCGCCCTTAGTGGCGATGTCGGTGGTAACGCGCTGGCGCAAAACGCCTTCTTCGAGGGTGACCCACTTGACCTTGATGTCGGGGTTGGCCGCCTCGAATACTTTGGTCTGCTTTTGCATCTCGATCATGTGGCCGTTGTTCACGGTGGCAATCACCAGCTCGGTCGCCGCGTTCGCCGCGCCGACCAGGCCAAAGCTGCTGATGGCAGCGGCCAAAACCATTGTCGCTTTCAGTTTCATGGGGTATCTCCTGAATACTTTGTGGGTTAATCTGTTTAAAAAATGTGCGACGCACACCTTTTGTGCCACGCCGACCCACGGACGATAGACTTGCAAGCGCTCAAAGTTGATACTTGATTCAGGTGAAACCATACTTAATTTCGCCAAGCATCTAGGGATTTCACCAATATGGACTGAAAACGTATTGCTTTGCAGACTTGCCGGACGTTGGTGCTCAGGTGCATCAGACCCAGCACGTGAGTCAGTGCCCGCTGTAGCCTTTCGTAGTAGGCTTGACGCCCAGGCCAACTCCCAATCTGAACACAACACCATGATCGACACCGACATCCATACCTACACCCCCTCTGAAGGCCACGGCCTGCCGCACGACCCGTTCAACGCCATCGTCGGCCCGCGTCCGATTGGCTGGATCAGCACCCGCAGCAAGGCGGGCCAGGTGAACCTGGCACCCTACAGTTTTTTTAACGGCTTCAATTACACGCCGCCCATCATCGGGTTCAGCAGCACCAGCTACAAGGACAGCGTCCGCCATATCGAGGAGACCGGTGAATTTGTCTGGAACTTGGTGACGCGCCCGTTGGCAGAACAGATGAGCGCCACATCGGCCCATGTGCCACCCGAGGTGAATGAATTTGAGCTGGCGGGTTTGACTGCCGTCGCATCCCGCGTGGTTAAGCCGCCGCGTGTGGGCGAAAGCCCTGTGTCGTTCGAATGCAAGGTGACCCAGGTGTTGCGCCTGCAAAATCAGCGCGGAGAACCTATCGACGCCTGGATGACCTTCGGCGAAGTGGTGGCCGTGCACATTGCCAAACGCCTGCTCAAAAACGGCATTTACGACACCGCCAGCGCCCAGCC
>JANYCG010000143.1 GCA_025360385.1 Burkholderiales bacterium
CGCAGCTTTGTCGTCCGTGGCATCGCTCAAGACGGCGGTCGGTGTCTGCGCCATGGAAGCAGGCGGTATTTTGACCACTTGCAACACTGGCACCAATGGCGTCCCAACGTTTACGCCAACCAAAGAACTGGTCTCGGGCCCAGTGACTGCCGGTGTTGTCGTAGTGACTTTTGGCACCGGCATTGGAACCGGTGTTGACGGCACGACAATTACCATGACGCCTACCGTTGGAAGTTCTAACATTACGTGGAATAACACGACGACTGCGTCCAACACTACCGCAGCTGAGTTGATCGCCAAGAACAATTAATTGGTTTCTTGAAAACCAATGCTTAACTGAATAGCGTTAAGCAACACAACAGGCCACCTCCGGGTGGCCTGTTGTGTTTCTGGGCATTGACGTCAATTTTTCTTTGTCAAATTTCTTCACAATTTAGGCTGCCAATGCGTATGACGTCAAATGGATTCTCCAGTCGAAACAATCTGCTGTTGCCGGTTTCGCTGGTGCTGATGGTTGTGGCTTTGTATGGGCAGTTTTTATGGAATCCCTTGGTTTTTGACGACATTCCCTTCTTCATGACCAATGATTCGGGTGAGCAGAAGATTTCGCTTTACCAGTTCAAATGGCTTGAACTGCGTTCCTTGCCTTTTGCCACCTTCGCCTGGACCCATGCGTTTTTTGGACTTGATCTGAGCAGTTTTCGGCTCGGCAATTTGCTGCTTCATGCGGGGACCGTGCTGGCACTTTATTATTTTCTGGCAGCGGTTTTCCAATTCACGGCCGACGCAGCCGATTCAAGCTGGGGCGAGTCTGCTTTGCCACCCACGCGCCTGGCATTTTTTTGTGCCCTCATTTTTGCCGTGCATCCCGTTGGAACCTATGCAGTTGGCTACCTGATTCAACGCACCACGGGCATGGCAACCCTGTTTGGACTGCTCGCCATGCTGGCCTACGTTGAAGGCAGTTTGCGGCAAAAGCCAGCATTGCTGTGGGCGAGTGTGCCGCTCTATTACCTGGCGGCTTATGCGAAAGAGCATGCCGTCATGCTGCCGTTTGCGTTGGCGGCTTTGACGATTTGCCTGCACGCCGATTGGCGCACCCAGCTCAAGGCGTGTTGGGCGATTTTTGCCGCGCTGTTGGCCGTCTTTTTGCTGGTTGTTTTAACCAAGCGCGGCGTGATTGGCTCGGTCTATGAGTTTGCGGCGCCAGACTTATTGCCCAACCTAGACCCCAAGCTTCTCTACCCCTTGAGCGTGATGACGCAGACAGCGCTATTTTTCAAGTACCTGTTTTTGTGGCTGTTCCCAAACCCGGCCTGGATGTCCATCGACATGCGTGAGCCGTTTGCAATGTCGCTTTGGTCGCCTTATTTGTTATCGATGGCCGGCTTTTTGGCATGGGGTGCGGGGGGTTGCTGGCTGTTGTTCAGGCGCGGGGCGTTGGGTCTGGCCGGCTTTGCAATGCTGTTCCCATTGCTCATGTTTTTTACCGAGTTTTCGTCTGTCCGCATTCAAGAGTCATTTGTGCTTTACCGCAGCTACCTTTGGGCCGTCGGCGCTTTTTGCATCATGCCCCTGGCATTTGCCAAACTGCGGGCCAAAGCCACCCTGTTTTTCTTGTGTTTGGTGTCGGCGGTCATTTTTGGCCTGTCGATGGAGCGCCTGATGGTGCTGTCCCAGCCCCTGTTCGTGTGGGACGATGCGGAGAAACTGATCCAAGGGCACCCGGAGCGGCCCGGGACTTATCGCATTTATTACAACCGGGGTGTTGAGCGTTCCAACCTCGGGCAGTTGGATGCAGCCCTGGGCGACTTTCAACGGGCCATTGCACTCAACGGCAATTTTCCCGAGTCTTACAGCAATTTGGGGGCAATCTATGGCAGGCAAGGCGACTGGCCGGCTGCGATCATGGCGATGGAGCACAGCATCACGCTGCTCAAACCAGACTCAATGTCGTACATGCTGGCGACGGGTAACCTCGGGTTCGCCTACAAGAATGTCGGCAAATGGCAGTCTTCGCTTGCCGCTTACAACCAGGCGATCACGCTGGCGGTCGAGCATCAGGAAGTCAACCGCTACCAATACCAGTTTCAAAGAGCCGAGGTGTATGAAAAACTGGGTGAACCCGCCAAGGCCCAGGCTGACTACAAAGCCAGTTGTCCCAAGATAAAAAAGGCCTGTGATTCCTTGAAGTGATGGCGACGTGATTGCCGCAATTTTTATAGCCTTGCCTTGGCTCAATCCGTTCGCGCCGGGGCCGTCGCCTGCTGCTGTTCCCTGGCTGGTGTCAATGGCCTGTATGGGCGCTTGCATGCTGACGGAAGTCCGTGCCGGTTTTGTCCCCGCAAAGTGGCCGAACCGCGTGGCCAGCGCGTTCCTGGCTGCGGGCCTTGTCAGCAGCGCCATCGGGTTGTTGCAGTATTTTGGCCTCTCGCAAGCCTTGGGCCCATGGGTCAACGTCACGGCGCCGGGCGAAGCTTTTGGCAATTTGCGGCAACGCAACCAGTTTGCCAGCTTGCTCAACATGGCCCTGGTGGCCTTGATCTGGCGGGTGTCGACGGATGCGCAGTGGGTCCAGGGTGGTACCGCGAAGGCAATGAAACCAGTCCATGAAACCTCGATTTTTGGAGCCCAATCTTCCAAGAAGTCCAATTCCAATGCGCGAGTTGCTATTTTTTATGCGGCATTTTTAGGAATTGGTGTCGCCGCAGCCGGATCGCGCACTGGCCTGCTCCAGCTGGTGATGCTGCTTGGCTTTTCGGTTTGCTGGAGCGCCTACCGCCAGCCACGGGTCGCAAAGGTGTTGGTCAGCGCAGTTTTGGCTTTCGCCTTGGCAAGTTTGCTGTTGCCTATTCTGGCTGGCCTGAGCCTTGGTGAATCCAGCCTGTGGGCGCGCTTGCGTCCCGCAGGCCTGACTTGCAGCAGCCGACTCATCATGTGGCAAAACGTCCTGCATCTGATCGCGCAAAAGCCCTGGCTGGGCTGGGGCTGGGGCGAGCTGGATTATGCCCATTTCATCACGCTGTACCCCGGTGGCACCAATGACCGGTTTTGTGAGATTCTGGACAATGCCCACAACTTGCCGCTGCACCTGGCGGTTGAATTGGGCGTGCCATTTGCATTGTTGGTTTGTGGCGTGGGTTTTTGGCTGGTTTGGAGCGGCCAGTTCTGGCGTGAACGCGACGCTGCGCGTCAGATGGCCTGGGGTGTTTTGGCGGTGATTTTTTTGCACAGCCTGTTGGAATACCCGTTGTGGTACGGGCCGTTTCAAATCGCAGGCTGGCTGTGTGTCGCACTGCTGGTGTCTGTGCAGTGCGACCTGAACCCAAGCGGCGGTCTCAAGTTGCCCAGACCGTCGTCAAAATCGGAGATTCGCCCTTCCAAGCAGGAAATAAGCCAATATGTTCCCGTGTATGTTGCATATACAGCTATGTTTATAATAGCAATTGTCGTCTGGGTCAGTTGGGACTATTACCGTGTCAGTCAAATTTATCTAGCCCCTGGCAGCCGCGCCAGCTTCTTGCGTGACAACACGCTTGAGAAAGTCAAAACCGTGGTCTGGTTTGAAAACCAGGTGAAATTTGCCGAATTGACCATCACGCCCGTCACCGTTGACAACGCGGCGCAAATGAATGCGCTGGCGCTCAGTTTGCTGCATTTTTCGCCCGAGGCGAAAGTGGCCATAAAACTGATTGAAAGCGCCATTGTTTTGAAAAACGACGAGCAAGCCAGATTTTTTGCCCTGCGCCTCAAGGCCGCGTTTCCTGCCGATTACGCAGTTTGGGCGAAGGGTCGGCCTTGGTCCTCAGGGCCCGATTCACCCCAATTGCCCGTTTTGCCCTGATGGTGAAAAGCAGTCCAAAGCGCAGGTCTGGCAATCACCCTCAGGGTTTGCTCAGCGGGTCGGCACTGGTGCCGTAGCCGTTGCCGCGACAAAATGTCCTGATTTTCCGCCTTGCTTTTCCAGCAGCTTGACGTCGTTCATGGCCATGCCCCGGTCTGCCGCCTTGCACATGTCGTAAATGGTCAGCAGGGCCACTTGCACGGCCGTCAGCGCTTCCATCTCCACGCCGGTGGGACCCACGGTTTCGACCGTCGCGGTGCAAACAATGCCACTGGTTCCCGCAGATACTGCGTGAATAGCTTTAAATTCAATAGCAACACGGGTCAGCGCCAAGGGGTGGCATAAGGGAATCAAGTCACTGGTTTTTTTGGCCGCCTGGATTCCGGCGATGCGTGCGATGCCCAATACGTCGCCTTTTTTGGCCGTGCCGCTTTCGATGATCGCTAGCGTTGCAGGCAACATGTCAATGCGCCCGCCCGCGATGGCGATGCGGTGGGTGTTGGCCTTGCCGGCCACATCGACCATATGGGCTTGGCCGTTTGCGTCAAAATGGGTTAAGGTGTTCATGGCACAAACTTTACCCGAGCTTGACCGCGCCAGCCGCGCATTGAATTAAGCTTTAACTTGGACGTTCAACCCCAAACCGCCTTTTTCCTGCGTCAATTTCGTTTTGAATCCCTTTAAGCCCTCAATATCGGCTAATGTCCCTGTGAAACGAGCATTGTTTGCTTTTATATGGATAGCGTTTTTGGCTATTTTTATGGCATTTTCCGGGCCGGCAAAAGCCCAAACGGGTGTCGCCGCGTCGCCGTCAAGCAGCCAATTGCCGAACTTGGGCGACGGTACCGACATGACGACCAGCGCCGAGCGCCATATCGGCGACCGAATCGCGCGCGAAATTTACCGCGACCCGGACTACATTGACGACCCTGTCCTCGTGGACTACGTGCAGGGCATTTGGCAGCCTTTGTTGGCGTCGGCAAGGCTGCGCGGCGAGATCACCCCGGAACTTGACGAGCGTTTTGCCTGGGAAATTTTGTTGGGCAAAGACCGCTCGGTCAATGCCTTTGCCCTGCCGGGCGGCTATTTTGGCCTGTATTTGGGCCTGATCGGCGTGGTCACCAGCCGCGACGAACTGGCCTCGGTGCTGGGGCACGAGTTAAGCCACGTCACGCAGCGCCATATCGCCCGGGTGATGGCCAAACAAAGCAGCCAGACGCCCTTGCTGGTCGGCGCCATGATTCTGGGCGCTTTGGCAGCCAGCAAAAGCCCGGACGCGGCCGGCGCCCTGATCGTGGGCGGGCAAGCCGTGGCGGCGCAAAACCAGCTCAATTTCTCACGCGACATGGAGCGCGAGGCCGACCGGGTCGGCTACGGCGTGATGAGCCAGGCTGGGTTTGCGCCACAGGCCTTCATCACCATGTTTGACAAGCTGGCCAACGCCTCGCGCCTGAACGACAGCGGCGCCTTCCCCTATTTACGCAGCCACCCCCTGACGACCGAGCGTATGGCCGACATGCAGGCGCGCCTGCCTGCCGGCGTGTCTGCGCAGACCGCGCTTGCGCCGGACCTGGCCCATGCCATGGTCTCGGCGCGCGCCCGCGTGTGGGCCAACCCGGGTGTTGACGCGCTGCGCACCTGGGGCACGCAGGCGGCCAGCGCCGACTTTGCTGCCCAACCCCTGCAAAACCAGGCCGCCACCTTGTACGGCGCAGCTTTTGCAGCAGTGAAGCAGCGAGATTTTGCGGCGGCGCAAGGCTTGCTGGCACGTCTGGGCGAGCGCACCCGCGACGCACCCGCTGCTGCACGACTGACGCGCTGGCTGGCCATTGAAGCGGCCTTGGCCCAGGGGAATGCAACGCAGGCCATGCAGATTTTGACAAGCGCCTCCGTGCATGACGAGACGGCCAAAGATGCCAATGGCAAAGCCGTGCCCGAATCGCCCAAAACCATGCCTCGGGCCCTTTTGTTGCTGGCGGCGCAGGCCCAGACTGGTTCTGGACAGGCGGGCCTGGCAACGCAAAACCTGCAAACCTGGGTGGCGGCCCATCCGCGCGACGGGACGGCCTGGTTGGCGCTGGCAGGTGCCTACAACGCTCAGGGCCAGCAACTGCGGGCGGTGCGCGCCGAAGCCGAGGCGCAGGTGGCGCAACTCAATTTTGCAGCCGCGCAAGACCGTTTCAAGGCTGCGCAAGAGTTGGCGAGGGCGTTGGAGCGTGCAGGCAGGGGCGACCACATCGAGGCCTCCATCGTCGACACCCGGGCACGCCAGGTGGCCTTAACTCTTCGTGAACAGGCGCTCGAGCGCTGATTCGATCACGATGCCCATCAGCGAATAAATCACCGAACCGATCAGCGCCGCAGTGAAGCCCTGTACGGCAAAACCGTCCAGCAGGCCCGATGCGGCCCAGAACATCAAGGCATTGAGCACAAACAAAAATAGGCCCAGCGTGATCAGGGTGACCGGCAGCGTCAGCACAATCAGGATCGGCTTGACCACCGTGTTGAGCAGTCCAATGACGAAGGACGCGATCAGCGCAGCGCCAAAACTGGTGACCATCACGCCGCTGTAGAAGTGCGCTACGGCCAGCAGGGCGGTAGCGCTCAAGAGCCATTTGCAAAGGAGTTTCATGGGGGTTGATTATCCCCCCAAGCTATGATGCGCCTCCCGGTGGGAAGCGCTGTATCGTGCCTCGGCGTTCGTCATTACACGGACTCGATCGTTTTGCGGCGCTGCATTTTTTGCCAATAGCTGTGGCATTGGCTGCAAAATCTGCCTTGCAGCCCATCCCGAACCGACCTCCACAAACACGCAACGCGTCACACTGAGCATCCCCTGCACCCCTATGTCCGGCATCCACATCACCGACATTGAGTCCGCCATCAACTACTGGCGTGAGCAAAAGCCCTCACCCGACGGGTTTTCACTCGCGCCTGAAACGCGCGCGCTGGCCGAGGTCTACGCGCTGCTGGTTTTTTACCGTGAGAGCGAGGCCGACGAGTTTTCGTTTCCCAAGGCCGCTTATGCTGCCTGGCTGGCCTGGTACGCGATGACCCCCGACACGCCCTGCATCGCCATTTGCTCGACCAGTCAGGGCGACGACATATGCAAGGGCTGTGGCCGCAGTTTCGAAGAGGTGCAGCGTTGGGTGGCCATGCGCCCGGCTGAAAAACGCCAAACCTGGCGGAGCATCACCCAGCAAGACACGGCCTGGCGTTTTAACAAATATGCCGAACGCGCCGCACAGGCCAAAGCGGCGCAAACCACACCGATCGAACAAGCCGTCAAATAACCAAAAATCGTTTGCCGATTGCTTCTATTAAGATAGCTAACTATTTAATAGACATAGGAACTTTCGACGCAGTTGATCCAAAAATTGGCATCAAAGCCCCTCGGCGCAACCAGTCGTCATTTTTGCGGCCCGCACGTCGGCCCGTGGTTCGTATTTATTTCCAGCGCAAAGGCTCGATATCAACATTCAGGCTGCCGTCGCCCAACATCAACACACCTTCTTGCACCGTGGCTTGCAACTGCATGGAACGCTGCGCCAGCGGAATCAGGGCTTGTGAGCCGGCGGCTGGCACCCGGAACACGCTCAGGTTTTTGGGCCGTGCCAGCTTGGCCCCAACACCGCGCCACCAGATGTCGGCGGCTGAGCTGAAGGCGTACAGCACCACCTCGTCGGCACGGCCACAGGCCTTCAACAGCGGTTTCTCTTCAGGCTGGCCGACTTCAATCCACAGCCGCATTTGCCCGGTGTAATCTTTCAGCGACGCGTCCGGCTCGTCCGGGTCTGACAGCCCGGCGCCAAAGGCCAGCACGCCGTCGCCGCCCAACACGCTTTGCAGCTTGTGCGCCTGCAAGGCCAGCGCCACTAGCCGCACCATCATGCGTTCATCCGTCTCGCTCGGATGCCGTGCCAGCGTGAGCGCATGGTCCGCGTAATAAGCGTGGTCAATGTCCGCGATTTGCAGATTGGCTTTGAAGATGGTCGATTTGAGGGCCATCAAACGAGTCGCTGGGGGCGCAAAAAATTTGGGGTGCCGAACGTGGAGGCCATCAAACCGCCCTGGCCAATTTTTCCGCCAAACCCGTGTAGCTGCCCGGCGTCATTGCCAGCAGGCGGTCTTTGTCGGCTTGTGGAATGTCGAGTTTGGCGATGAAGCCCTGCATCAATTCGCGGGTCATGGCGGCGCCCCGGGTGAATTTTTTGAGTTGCTCGTAGGGTTCTGGCAGGCCAAAGCGGCGCATCACGGTCTGGATCGGTTCGGCCAGCACTTCCCAGGCTTTGTCCAGGTCGTCCGCGATGGCGGCCTGGTTGATCTCCAGCTTGTTCAGTCCGGTCAGCATGGACTGGCAGGCCAGCACGCCGTACCCCAGCGCCACGCCCAAGTTGCGCAGCACCGTGCTGTCGGTCAGGTCGCGCTGCCAGCGCGAGATCGGCAATTTTTCGCTCAGGTGCCGCAGCATGGCGTTGGCCAGGCCCAGGTTGCCCTCGGCGTTTTCAAAGTCAATCGGGTTGACCTTGTGCGGCATGGTGCTGGAGCCCACCTCGCCTTCTTTGAGCCGCTGCTTGAAATAACCCAGGGACACATAACCCCACACGTCGCGCGACCAGTCGATCAGGATGGTGTTGCTGCGGGCCACGGCGTCAAACAGCTCAGCCATGTAGTCGTGCGGCTCGATCTGGATGCTGTAAGGCTGGAAGGTCAGGCCCAGGCCCCAGGGGCCAGGGCCGGTGTTGAACCCTTGCTCGGCGGTCTCGACCACTTTGCGGCTGAAGGCCTCCCAATCAAAATCCGGCCAGGCCGCCAGATGGGCGTTGTAATTGCCCACGGCGCCATTCATTTTGGCCATGATTTTCACGGTCGCGATCTTCTGCCGGGCCGCCTGCAAGCGCACGACGACGTTGGCGATCTCCTTGCCCACGGTGGTCGGGCTGGCGGTCTGGCCATGGGTGCGGCTGAGCATGGGCACGGCCGCAAAGTCGTGCGCCATGCTGCGCAGTTTGGCGATGACGGCGTCCAGCCCCGGCAGCAACACCTGGTCGCGCGCCCCCTTCAATTGCAGCGCATGGCTGGTGTTGTTGATGTCTTCGCTGGTGCAGGCAAAGTGCACAAACTCACCGATGCGCAGCAGTTCGGGTCGGGCTTCAAATTTGGACTTGATCCAGTACTCCACCGCCTTCACGTCGTGGTTGGTGGTCTTCTCGATCTCCTTGATGGCCAGGCCGTCGGCCTCATCAAAATTTTTGACCAAGCTGTTCAAGTAAGTGCGCGCTCCGGCCGAGAGCGGCTTGAACTCTGTGAAGCCGGCATCGCTCAAGGCGATCAGCCAGGTCACCTCGACCTGAATCCGGCGGTGCATGTAGCCCAGTTCACTGGCCAGGGGCCGCAATTGGGCCAGCTTATTGGCGTAACGGCCGTCCAGCGGGGAAATCGCGGAAATGGTGGAAAAAGTCATGCCGCAATTGTAGGTTGTGGGTCCTTGGCAGGCCGTGCGGGCAGGCCCCACGGGCCGCGCTGTGGCTAGAATGGCCAATCTCCACCATTTGACCCCTCATGAAACTCATTGGCGCTATCACCAGTCCCTACGTTCGCAAAGTTCGTGTCGTCATGGCTGAGAAAAAACTTGACTACAGTTTCGTGGGTGAAAACGTCTGGGCGGCTGACACCAAAATCACCGAATCCAATCCGCTGGGCAAAGTGCCCTGCCTCATCATGGAAGGCGGCGAGGCCCTGTTTGACTCGCGCGTGATAGTGGAATACATCGACACCCTCTCCCCTGTGGGCAAGCTGATTCCATCCGTGGGCCGCGAACGCGCTGAAGTGAAAACCTGGGAGGCTTTGGCCGACGGCCTGCTGGACGCGTCCATCCTGGCCCGCCTGGAAGCCACCTGGGATGGCCGCACCAAAGCCCAACGCAGCCAGGTCTGGATCGACCGCCAACTGGGCAAAGTCAACGCCAGCCTGAAGGCCATGGGCACCGGCCTGGGTGACAAGCCCTACTGCGCCGGCATCCATTTGAGCCTGGCAGACATTGCCGTGGGCTGCGCCCTGGGTTACCTTGAGTTCCGTTTTCCCCAAATTGAGTGGCGGACTGACTACGCCAACCTGGCCAAGTTGCAGGACAAATTGATGTTGCGTCCGAGCTTTCAGGACACCAAGCCATCTTGATTCAGGCGCTATTTGCGGCAAAGCGTGGGGTGAATGGGATCTAACCCGAGACAAAAGCGGATATTACTATTAAAATGGGAGCGCCTTAACAGGATCCTCATTCATGCTGTACCCGGAACTCTTCAAGCAGCTCGAAGCCGTGCGTTGGAACATGGCCAAGGACATTCCTTGGGAATCGTTCGACGCCGCCAAACTCTCGGACGAGCAGGCCACGACCATCAAGATGAACGCCATTACCGAGTGGTCGGCCCTGCCGGCGACCGAGATGTTCCTGCGCGACAACCAGGACGACAGCGATTTTTCAGCCTTCATGTCGGTCTGGTTTTTTGAAGAGCAAAAACACTCCCTGGTGCTGTTGGAATACCTCAAGCGTTTCCGCCCCGACCTCTCACCTACCGAGGCCGAACTGCATGCTGTACGTTTTGAGTTTGACCCGGCACCCGCATTGGAGACCCTGGCCTTGCATTTTTGCGGTGAAATCAGGCTGAACCACTGGTACCGCCGCGCCAGCCAGTGGCACAGCGAGCCGGTCATCAAAAACATTTACACCCGCCTGAGCCAGGACGAAGCCCGCCACGGCGGCGCTTACCTGAAATACATGAAGCGGGCCATTGGCAAGGTGGGCCTGGAAGCCAAAGCTGCCTTCGCCAAAGTCGGCATGCTGATGGCCAGCAGCCGGCGCACCTCGCAGGCTTTGCACCCCACCAACCTGCATGTGAACAAGGCGCTGTTCCCCAATGACACCATTCAAAGCCGATTGCCCAACCCCGAGTGGCTGGAACATTGGCTGGACAGCCAGATCGAATTCGACGCGAGCTGGGAGACCAAGGTGGTCGAGCGCATCCTGCACAACATGAGCCTGTTGATGGACCGCCCCTTTGCCAGCGTGCAGGAGCTCAACAAATACCGCAAGGAGCTCAGCCGCGACCTTGCTCTGGAACAAGCGGCCAGCGCTGCCAGTGCGGTGCCTGCGCTCGCGGCCTGAGCAGGGCCTGTTTTGATTTCAGACAAACTCTGCGGCCGCGCCGATATGGTTGAACGGGCCGCGGGCCTGGCCCGGCCCCTGGTCTTCACCAACGGCGTGTTCGATGTGTTGCATCGCGGGCATGTGCTCTACCTGGAGCAGGCCCGTGCGAAAGGCGGCAGCCTGGTGCTAGCGCTCAACACCGACGCCTCAACGCGACGCCTGGGCAAAGGCCCGGACCGCCCGCTGAACAACGAAATGGACCGCGCCGCCGTCATCGCTGCGCTTGAATCGGTCGACCTCGTCACCTGGTTTGACGAAGACACCCCGCTGGCGTTGATCGCCGAGTTGAAGCCCGATTTGCTGGTCAAAGGCGGCGACTACAACATGCAGCGCCTCGCTGAAACCAAAGTGGTTCAAGCCTACGGCGGCCATGCCCTGGCTATCCCCTTTGTGGACGGTTATTCAACCACGGCGCTGGTGGCGCGAATTCGCGCCCAGTCTTAACCCAGAAGTTCTTCGGGTCAAGGCTTTGTAGGCGCCGCGAAGCCCACAAAGGCGCCGCCCAGGTGCTGGGCGCAAAAAATCGTCACCGGGTGCGAAAAACGTGCGAATTGCCGCCGCCGCTGGCCGATGCTCAAGCCCAGGTATTGGTGGGCGACTTCTGCCGCCACCGACAGTCGCGCGTCATGCCATTGCGCCTGGGCGCTCTCCAGCCCAACGTCGGTCGCGTTGGCCTGGTCCAAAGACGTGGCGATAGCCGTTGCCGCATTGGGTGGAGGGCTGGAAAGTTCCAGGGCTTGGGTGCGCAGGGCTTGAGCGTGTCCGGTTTGAACCGCGACGGCAAATATGAAGCGCTTCAAAATAAATAGCTAACTATGTATATCCCGTGAGGACTTTTGGCATAGTTGACCTTCGATCCGTCAACAAACAGGGATTGAACCGCTTCAACGGCCATCCGGATCAAAAGCATGCTGCAAGCCATCGGATCGCTGGCGCACACCGGCGAGACGGACTTTGAAGTCTTTGTTGGTGACGGCTTTCGCGCTTGAGCGTTCGTTCTTTGGCCGTGCCCTGAAAAATTGGCCCTGTGTCGTCACAAAGCCCGGGATTCCTCTCATTCCGATGTTGTTTCGGAATCACTGGGTCGGGGTGCCCGCCGTGTCATTGGCACTGTCTTCGTCGGCACGTCTGCTTCACCAATGATTTGAAATTGTCAGGGCCAACAACCCGGTGTGAAGAGAGACGATGGACCTCATCCCCCAAACACCGCGCCCCACAACGCCAGCACCGCCGCGCGTTCATCCGCCAGACTGGCCAGGGGCGTCTGGGTAGGTTCCTCGTTCAAGCGGGCGTGGTGCTGCACGCGGCGCAGCGAGCGGTAGGCGTCAGCGGCGCAGTGGCCGACGCCGCCGGGCAACAGGCCTGCGGCCTGGGCTTGTTCCAGCAGGGCGATGTTGCCGATGTTGGCGATCAGCCCCGGATGACGGCCTGCTTGCGACAGCACCAAGCACTGTACGGCAAACTCCACGTCGAGCATGCCGCCCACGCCTTGTTTGACATCGAATTGCCCGGCTTTGGCCGGGTGCGCGGCATGGAGTTTTTGGCGCATGGCGGCGATTTCAAGGCCCAGCTTACCGGCGTCACGCGGCGACACCAGCACGGCCTGGCGGATGGCGTCAAAACGCTGCTGCAAGGCCGCGTCACCCAGCACAAAACGGGCTCGGGTCATGGCCTGGTGCTCCCAGGTCCAGGCGGTGTTGCTGCCGCGTTGTTGTTGGTAACTTGCATACGCGTCAAAGCTGGTGACCAGCAGGCCTGAGCCGCCATTGGGGCGCAGGGCCGTGTCGATCTCGTACAGGTCGCCTTCGCCGGTTTTTACGGTCAGCCAGTTGATGAGTTTGCGCACCAGGGCGGCGTAGATTTCACTGGCGCGTTCGTCGTCGTCCTGAAACACGAAGACGATGTCCAGGTCGCTGCCGTAGCTGAGCTCTTTGCCGCCCAATTTGCCATAGGCAATGATGGCCAGTTGCGGCGCGTCGCGGTGCCGGGTTTTAAGGCGTTGCCAGCACCAGCGAGTGGTCAGGCGCAACACGCATTCGGCCAGGGCGCTCAAGTCGTCGGCCACCTGCTCCACCGTCAGACGGCCTTCAACGTCGCGCGCCAGGGTACGGAACACTTCGGCGTGGTGGGCGCGGCGCAACACGTCCAGCAAGGCTTCATCGCCGTCCTGGGCAGTGCCCTGCAGGGCAGCGCGGCGCTGCTCTAGGTCGTACTCAAATTCGGCGGGCGCAAAACGCCCTTCCAGCAGTTCGCTGCTGGCCAGCTCGTCAATCACGCCGGGATGGGTCATCAAATAACGGGCTGGCCATTTGGCGGCCCCCAGCAGGCGCAACAGGCGTTCATGCACCAGCGGGCGTTCCAGCAGCATGGCCAGGTAACTTTCGCGGCGCAGCAGGGGCTCCATCCAGTCGGCCAGGCGCACGGCTGCGGGCTCGGTGGTGCGGCCTTCTTGCAACCACTGGGCGGTGCGCGCCAGCAGACGCAGCAAACGGCGGCGCGAGTCGTCTTTGAGCGCGACCACGCGTGGGTGTTGCCGCCAGGCGCCCACGCGCCGGCGAAATTGCTCGGGCAACTGCGCCAGCAGCTTGTCAAAATCGGGCGTCGCATTGGCGTCGCTGGACGGCAGGTTGCAGCCACCGGTTTTGCACTGGCCGGGGCTGCTGCCCAGCAAGGTGTCAAACTCCTGCGCCACGCGTTCACGGTGGCCATCAAGCAAGGCCAGCAACTCGGCCGAGTCGGCCTGCCCCATGGTGTGGGCGATCCAGGCCAGGTCGGCGTCCTGTACCGGCAAGACATGGGTCTGCTGGTCGTCCAAGTACTGGATGCGGTGCTCCACCTGGCGCAGAAAAACATAGGCCTGCGCCAGGGCATCAGCGGTGGTCGCAGAGACCAGCCCGGCGTGCGCCAGCCGCTGCAAAGCGGCCAGCGTGGGGCGGGTGCGCAGCTCAGGGAACTGGCCCGCCCGCACCACTTGCAACAGTTGAACGATGAATTCAATTTCGCGGATGCCGCCGCGCGACAGCTTCACGTCATTCGTGCGTTCGGGCCGGCCAGCGCTGCGTTTGGTGGCATGGTCCCGGATCTGCTGGTGCAATTCGCGCAGCGAATCAAACACCTTGTAGTCAAGGTAACGCCGAAACACAAACGGTAGCACGACGTCGCGAAGGGCCAGCGGCAGCGCACCGTGCAACACGTCAAACGGCGCAATCACCCGGCTTTTAAGCCAGGCAAAGCGCTCCCACTCACGGCCCTGCACCTGAAAATACTCTTCCAGGGCATCAATCGACACGGCGCTGGGGCCTGAGTTGCCATTGGGCCGCAAGGCCAGGTCAACCCGGAACACAAAGCCGTGCTCAGTGGTTTCCCCAATTAGGGTGTGGATGAGTTTGACGCATTTGGCAAAGTATTCCGGGTTGGACAAACGGCCCAGGCCTTGCGCGTTGCCGGCCGTGTTGCCGTTGTGGTCATAGACATAAATCAGGTCGATGTCGCTGGACACATTCAGCTCGCGCGCACCGAGTTTGCCCATGCCCACCACACAAAAATTGGCGGCTTGGCCATCCGGGCCCAAGGGCATGCCGTGTTGGGCGTCCAGCGTCGAGCGGGCATGGCGCACAGCGGTGTCCAGCGCAAATTCGGCCAGGTGGGTCATGGCTGCGGTGATGTCCGCAAGGGCCGCACCGTCGTCGCAGTCTTGTGACAGCAGCCGTTCCAGCACCAGTTGCCGCGTGACACGCAGGGCGCTGGGCAAATCCAGGCCCCCGCCTTTCAGCGCAGCAAATAATGCGGCAATGGCAGGCCCGTCCACAGCACCCGGCAAAAGCAGATGCAATTGCGCGGCGTATCGGCGGCGGATGCGCGCCGCAAAACGCGAATAGTCGGACCGGCTGGCGACGGGACGTACCGCAGACGGGCCGCCAGATTCACTCGCCGCAATGCGGGTCATAATTCTTGCCAGTTTGCATGCTCAAAATGAATGATCCAACTGCCCCGCCGTCAATGCTGTTGAATGCCACGGCAGCCATCGCCCGATGGTCGTTGTGGCTGATGTTGTCAGCTTGGCTGGGGGTTGCTGCCATGTGGGCTTCCTTGCATTGGGTCATTGTGCCGCGAATTGACGAGATTCGCCCATGGCTTGAAACCCGGGCCAGCCGCATCATGGGCATGCCAGTCAAAGTGGGCTCGGTAGCGGCTTTCACCAATGGCGTGATTCCATCGCTTGAATTCAAAGACGTGCGCTTGCTGGACCCCGCCGGTCGCGAAGCCCTGAAGCTGCCACGGGTGCTGGTGGCCTTGTCGCCCAAGTCGTTGCTGGGTTTTGGTTTTGAGCAGGTCTACATTGACGGTGCCGAGCTGGATGTGCGGCGGCTGGCCAGTGGCCAGATTTTGGTGGGCGGCATTGATTTTTCCCCGAATGGCCAGGAAGATGGCACGCTCGAAGACTGGCTGTTTTCGCAGAGCGAGCTGGCGCTTCGCAATGGTGCCGTCACCTGGACTGACGAGATGCGTGGTTTACCTGCGCTGACCCTGCGCCAAGTTGATGGGGTGCTGCGCAACCCGTACCACAAGCATGATTTTCGGCTGGATGCGACGCCCCCAGCGGAGTTTGGCGGGCGTTTTGGCGTGATGGCGCAATTCAAGCAACCGCTGCTGTCCTTGCGCAACGGGCAATGGCGCGAATGGGACGGCCAGCTTTATGCCGCGTTTGCAAGTGTGGACGTGGCGTTGCTCAAGCGCTACTTGCCGGGCCAAATGGAGGTGTCAAACGGTTTGGGGGCGCTGCGTGTCTGGGCTGGCGTTGAACGCGGCAAATTGTCAAACGCCAGCGCCGATTTGGCGCTCTCCAACGTCAATGCCCGACTTGAGAGCAGCTTGAGTCCGCTGGAACTCACCAGTGTGACGGGCCGGCTGGGCCTGCGCAGCTTGGCCCAGGGCTTTGAGTTTTCAACCCAGAACTTGCAGTTTCGAACCCAGGACGGCCTGCACTGGCCCGGTGGCAATGCACGTGTCACGTTCAGCGCAGCAGGCCAGGCCGGACCGCTTGCCAGGGGTGAGCTTGAGGCCGATGCGCTGGACCTGCAAGCCTTGTCGCAAATTGCCAATCGGGTGCCGCTGGAGGAAGGCATCCATGCCGCGCTGGCCCGTTGGGCGCCCAGGGGGCAGGTGCAGACGATCAAAGCCAGTTGGCAGGGGCTGCCAGGCCAGGGCGGCAAATACAGCGCCAAAGGCAAATTGGTGGATCTGGCCCTGGCAGCAGTTGCCGACCCTGTGGCCGACCCGAAGCCAGCCGGATTGATGCCAGCCCACACGGCGGGCGCGCCCGGATTTCACGGCGTCGGCGTTGACTTCGAGCTGACAGAAACGGGCGGGCGCGCCAGCCTGGTGGTTCAAAAAGGTGCTATTGAGTTGCCGGGCGTGTTTGACGATCCGGTCATCACGCTGGACCAGGCCACGACCGACGTGGTCTGGAAAATCGACGGTCTGCGCATGTCCGTCCAACTGCCCAATTTGAAGTTCAGCAACATGGACGCCCAAGGCGACGCCCAGGTGAAATGGCACACGGCTGATGGCAAGGCCGTGGCACGTTTTCCGGGCGTGCTGGATTTGCAGGGCAACCTGTCGCGCATGCAGGGCACCAGCGTGCACCGGTATTTGCCCAGAATCATGCTGCCGCAAGTACGCCAGTATCTGCGCGACGCGGTTCAAAAAGGCACAGCATCAGGCGTTAAATTCAAAGTCAAAGGGGACTTGCGGGACATGCCCTTCATCGACCCGAAGCTGGGTGAATTCAGGATCTCTGGCAACATGTCGGACGCGACGTTTGCCTATGTGCCCCGCAGCTTTTTGCCAGTGGATTCCATGCCCTGGCCAGAATTCACACATGTGTCTGGCGAGCTGGTGATTGACCGCACCAGCCTGCAAATCAATGGCGCCAAAGGCCGGGTGGCCATGCCGCCAGGGCAGGGCAGCGCGGGCGGCCTGCAAATTACGAAGGGCGAAGGCCAGATCGCGGATTTACTGCACTCACCGACGGTGCGGGTGAACGCCGAAGCGCGGGGGCTGGCATCCGATGCGCTGTTGGCCGTCAATAACTCGCCGTTGAGCGAGATGACGCAGCATATTCTGGCTAAAACAACCGCCACTGGGAATGTTGACCTGAAACTCAGGCTCAACCTTCCGTTGGGGCAGTTGGCCAAAACCACGCTGCAGGGCAGTATTGCGTTGGTCGGCAGTGACATTCAAATCGCGCCTCAAACACCGGTGCTGGCGCGCACCCGCGGGCTGGTCAATTTCAATGAAGCGGGGTTCAGCCTGAATGGTTTGCAGGCGCGGGTTCTGGGCGGCGATGCGCGCATCGACGGCGGCACGCAGGCCCCTGCCCTGGGGGGTGTATTGCCGGGCACAGGCGCTTTGCCTGCACCGCAAATGGCTTCGGTTGGCAGCACGTCCCGCAGTCAGCCCGGCATTGTTTTGCGCGCCCAGGGGAGCGTGTCAGCTGACGCGTTGAAGCAGGCGAAAGACCTTGGTTTGTTGTCCCGTCTCGCGCAATATGCCAGTGGCAACACTGACTATTTGGCGGTGCTGGCATTTCGCGCGGCCGGGCCTGAAGTTCTGGTCACCAGCAATTTGACGGGCCTGGCCCTGAACTTGCCTGCGCCTCTGGGCAAACCCGGCCCCAGCCCTTTGGCGTTGCGGTTTGAAACCAATTTTCTGGCGGCCGCGCCAACTCATTCGTCGGACAAGGCACTATCACCCAGCGTGCCGCCGCAGCTGGAACGAATGCAGCTTGATGTGGGGCGTCTGGCGCGCGTAACCTATGTGCGCGACGTGTCCGGACCGGTTGGCCGCGTGTTGCGTGGCTCAATTGCGGTGGGCTTGTCAGCCGAAGAGACTGTGTTATTGCCCGAGGCAGGGGTCGCCGCCAACATCAACGCGGATAGCCTGGATCTGGATGCGTGGTCTGCCGCGCTGACAAATGCAACGGGTGTGCGTTTGGTGCCGCCGGACGGGACGGCGCAGTCCGCGGCCAATGCAAACGCCAATGCAGGCACCAGCGCGGTGCAGGCTTACCTGCCTTCGGTGTTGGCGCTGCGCGTTCGTGAACTGGTTGCGGGCGGGCGCAAGCTGGGCAACGTGGTGGTCGGCGGCAGGCGAGAAGGCCCGAATTGGCATGCCAATGTCCACGCCAAAGAGCTCAATGGCTACATCGAATACCGGCAGGGCGGGGGCAATGGCGCAGGCCGTGTGTATGCCCGGCTGGCCAACCTGTCGCTGGAGCAGTCGGCGCAGAAAGATGTGGAGAAATTGCTGGACGAACAGCCGACCAGCATACCGGCACTGGACATCATGGTGGATGACTTTGAATTGCGCGGCAAACGCCTGGGAAGGCTCGAAATCGAGGCCCTCAATCGCCGCCTGCCGGGCAGCGCCTCAAGTGGCGGCGCGGCTGACGATGGCCCGCGCGAATGGCGCCTGTCCAAGTTCAACATCGCCATGCCAGAGGCCACTTTTGCGGCCAGCGGCAACTGGGCGCGTTTGAATGCGCAGGGTCAAAACCCAGGCACAAGCCCGGCAGGCAATGGCACAAACCTGGCAGACCGACGCCGAACCGTGATGAACTTCAAGCTGGACATCAACGATGCGGGTGATTTGCTGAACCGGTTCGGCATGAAAGACGTGATCCGTAAAGGAAAGGGCAAACTCGAAGGCCAGGTTGGCTGGGCCGGTTCACCGCTGACGCCCGACTACCGGACTATGGCCGGTGCGTTCACCCTGGATGTTGAGGCGGGCCAATTCCTGAAAGCTGACCCCGGCATTGCCAAGTTGTTTGGCGTGTTGAGCCTTCAGTCTTTGCCGCGGCGGCTGGCGCTGGATTTTCGGGATGTGTTCAGCGAAGGATTTGCGTTTGATTTTGTGCGCGGGGACGTGAAGATTGACATGGGCATTGCCAGCACCAACAACCTGCAGATGAAAGGCGTCAACGCTGCGGTGCTGATGGACGGTCGCGCCGACATCGAACACGAGACGCAGGATTTGCGGGTGATCGTGGTGCCCGAAATCAATGCCGGTACGGCGTCATTGATCGCCACGGTCATCAACCCGGTCGTCGGCCTGGGCACCTTCCTGGCGCAGTTGCTGCTGCGTCGGCCGCTGATCGAGTCTTCCACCCAGGAGTTCCATGTGGACGGCACCTGGATCGACCCCAAAGTGACCCGTGTTGCCCGAAGCGGCGCAGCGCAGGCTGACAAACCGGAGGCCACAAAATGAAAGTCGCTGCCATTCAGATGGTGTCTGCCATGACGTTGCAAGCCAACCTGGACGCGGCGCACTCGCTTTTGGCGCAGGCCGCCGCAGCGGGCGCTGAACTGGCAGTGCTGCCGGAATATTTCTGCCTGCTTGGCAAGCGCGACACCGACAAACTGGCCATTGCAGAACATTTTGGCGAGGGCCGAATCCAGCAATTTCTGGCCGATGCGGCGCGCGACTTGAAGCTCTGGATCGTGGGCGGTACCCTGCCACTGTGGGCCGGGTCGGCGGACGCCCAAGGGGTGCAGCGGGTGTTCAACAGTTCGCTGGCGTTTTCGCCACAAGGGGCTTGTGTCGCGCGTTACGACAAGATGCATTTGTTCCGGTTTGACGATGGCGCCGAAAAGTACGATGAGTCTCGCGTATTGCAGCCCGGCAGCCAGCCCGTGGCCTTTGATTTGCCTTCACGCGAAGACGGCTTGTGGCGCATTGGCATGAGCGTGTGTTACGACTTGCGTTTCCCCGAGTTGTACCGCCATTACGCAAAAGACGATGCGGACTTGCTGCTGGTGCCCAGCGCGTTTACCTTCACCACCGGGCAAGCCCATTGGGAGGTGTTGCTTCGAGCCCGGGCGATTGAAAACCAGGCCTATGTGCTGGCGCCTGCTCAAGGCGGCACCCATGACAATGGCCGGCAAACCTGGGGCCATAGTCTGGTGGCAGACCCATGGGGTGAAGTCATCAGCCAATTGCCGCAGGGCACCGGCGTCGTTGTCGCGGCTTTGGATCGTGCCCTGATCCAGGCCTGCCGCGCCCGCTTGCCCGCGTTGGTGCATCGAATTTTGTGAGCCACGTCGGCACGCGTGTGAGCGAAATGCCGACCAATTCAGGCACATTGCCACAGCCCCCTGGCGACACCCCATTGCCGCTGCGCCGGCGCCTGTTGTGGTTGTTGCTGGTGGGCCTTGTCGCAAGCCTGTTGGTCACTTTGGTTTGGCTGGCAGGCCGTTACGAGGCGAGCCAGGTACAGGGCCAACTTGAGCGCGACGCGGCCGACGCGGTGGGCGATATCCGGGCGGGCTTCTCGCGCAATGTGCAAAACTTGCAAGCGCTTGAATTCAACCGCCCCACGCCTGCTGCATGGGGCTCGCAGGCGGCTGATTTGCTGCGCCAGCGCCGTGAATTGTTGCGCATTGAATGGCTCGACAACGACTTGTCTTTGCGTGCTCAGGCCGACACCCCCTATCTCGCGCCGGTTTTTGCCCGCTTGGGCCGCGAGAATTCACGCTCGGATGTGGCGCAGGCCTGCACAGCGGCCAGACGCGTGAACGGACCGGCTTTTTCCAGCAGTTATTTTGTGTCAACCAAGCAAGGTCTTGGCCTGGAGGTGATCGAGTTGTGCCTGCCACTCGTGGGCAGCGGTAAGGCCAGCGGCTACTTCGTGGCCACCTATTCGCTGCCCGAAGTGTTGGGCCAGTTTTTGGGGCCGCAGTTGACGCGCGGGCAAGAGGTGTCATTCAACGAGGCCGACGGCACACGCCTGGCCATTCGCGGCGCGGGGTCGCGCGGCACCCGGGTATTCACGGCGCAGCAGCTGCTTGACTTGCCAGGCATCACCCTGGTGCTGCGCCTGAGCAGCTGGCGTGGCGCGCCCGACCTGTTCCCCAACGTTCTGACGGCTTTGGTGACCGCCATGTCGATTGCCCTGATTTTGGTGCTGGCGCTGCTGGGCAAAGACACGCGCCGACGGCTCAAGGCCGAGCGCGAGCTGGGCGATGCGTTTGCCTTCAGGGCTGCGATGGAGAACTCACTCGTCACCGGGTTGCGGGCCCGCGATTTAAAAGGCCAAACCACCTATGTGAACCCGGCCTTTTGCCAGATGGTCGGCTTCAGCGCCAAAGAGTTGTTGCAGCCAAGCCTGCAGGCAACCCAGCCACCGCCCTATTGGCCACCTGATTTGATGGACGAATACCAGGAGCGCCAGGCGATCCGGCTGGCCGGCCGGGTGCCGCCGCGTGAAGGCTTCGAGTCGGTGTTCATGCGCAAAAACGGCTCACGGTTTCCGGTGCTGATCATCGAAGCTCCGCTGGTCAACGCCCAGGGCAGCCAGACGGGTTGGATGAGCGCCTTTCTGGACCTGAGCGAGCAGCGCCGCGTGCAAGAGCAGTCCCGCGCCAGCCAGGAGCGCCTGCAAGCCACGGCGCGGCTGGCCATCGCGGGTGAGATGGCGTCGCTGCTCAGCCATGAGTTGAACCAGCCCTTGGCGGCCATATCCAGCTACGCCACAGGATCGCTCAATCTGCTTTTGCAACACCAGCAAGACGGTTTGGCGCAGCCCGGCCTCTTGGACCAGGCGATGTCGCAGGACATGGTGCAGGCCATGCACCGGATTGCCGAACAGGCAGAGCGCGCTGGCAAAGTGATCAAGAGCGTGCACGACTTTGTGCGCAGGCGCGACCAGGCGCGCGAGGCGGTGCCACCTTTGGCCCTGTTTGACGCGATTTTGCCCTTGGTCAGCCTGCAGGCAAAAAAACTCGCTATCTCGGTGCAGGTCGAGGTGGAAGGCCAATTGCCGCTGGTTTTTTGCGACCGCACCATGGTGGAACAAGTCTTGCTGAATCTGGCGCGCAATGCCATGCAGGCGATGGACGGTGCAGACGTGGCCCAGCGCATTTTGCGCATGTCTGTGGCGCGCGTGCCGGGGCGCGGCCATGCAAACTGGTTGGCGTTTTCTGTGTCTGATTTGGGCTCGGGCATCAGTGCGCAGGTCGGGCAGCAGTTGTTCACCCCGTTTTTCACCACCAAGGCCGAGGGCATGGGGCTGGGCCTGAGCTTGTGCCGCACCGTGGTGGAGCAACACGGCGGGGCGCTGGTGTTCGGCCCGAACACGCCCCAGGGAACGGTCTTTACCTTCACTTTGCCAGCCCGCACCCCCGAATAGAATCGCCCCATGCAGCCCGTGATTGATGCCAATGTCTTTATTGTGGACGACGACCCCAGCGTGCGCGATGCATTGGCCTGGCTGCTGCGGTCGCGGCGCCTGCCCAGCCGCCAGTTTGCCAGTGCCAGCGCGTTTCAGGCGCTGCTGCAAGACGGAAGCTTGCCGGAACAGCCAGCCTGCCTCCTGCTGGACGTGCGTATGCCCGGCATGAGCGGGCTGGAACTGTTTGACTGGCTGGTGGAGCGCGCCCTGCACCAAACCCTGCCGGTGCTGTTTTTGACCGGCCACGCCGACGTGCCGACGGCAGTGGAAGCGGTCAAGCGCGGCGCGTTTGATTTTTGTGAAAAGCCGTTTTCCGACAATGCCCTGGTGGACCGAATTGAACAGGCCTTGGCTGCGTCGCAGTCAGTGCTGGCGGGCCGCAAGGACTCTACCCGCCTTAAAAGTTTCATCGATGAGTTGACTGACCGCGAACGTGACGTCATGAAACTGGTGGTGGAAGGTTTGCCCAACAAGCTCATTGCCGACAACCTGGACATCAGCGTGCGCACCGTGGAGGTCCACCGCGCCAGGGTGTTTGACAAAATGCAGGTCAAATCAGCCGTCGAGCTGTCCAATGCATTGCGGAAGCTTTAGTCTTGTAATCATTGGCATGCTTCTAATAATATAGCAAACTATTAAGCAACGACAGGAACATATTGAACTTTTATCACTTCTCAGCCGTCTTGTCGGCCTCGGCCGGGTTTTGAGGCCTGTTTTTGAGTTCTCCCTTGCTGCGCCCGGAAAACATCGTCCACCAGACGATGGCAATCAAGATCACCATGGCGCCAAAAGCTTCGAGCAAAATCATTCCCATGCGAGCCCCTTTGACTTGTGTTCTGAAATGCTGGATTGTAGGAACGCTGCTGGCCAACCTGTGTGCCACTGCGCAAATCCCGCCCGCGCAAGTGATGGCAACCCCAGCCGACGCAGTCCAGACCCGCCAGGTGGATGCGACGGGCAGCCCAGCTCAACTTGATTTGGCACCTTTGCCTGCACCTATTCTGCAACGTAAAAGCCGGTGGGTGCCAGTGCGCTGGGCAGAACTGGCCGGTTTGGCAGATGATGCCTTGTACGCAGCATGGAACGCCTGGCTTAAAAGTTGCGAAAAACCGCCTCCTGCTCACCTTGCTTTGTGTCCGCAAGTGCGCCTGCTGAGCATTGCCAGCCAGCCCGAGCAACTTGAATGGCTGATGCAGCGGTTTCAGCCCTACCGGGTCGAGTCGTTCAGTAGCGAGCCGCAAGGCCTGCTGACGGGTTATTACGAGCCTGAACTGGAGGCCTCGCGCCTGGCAAGCGCGGGGTTCCAGGTGCCCTTGTTTCAGCTGCCTTTGGGGCTGTCTGGCCGTTCAGTCTGGTTTAGTCGTCAAGAAATTGACAATCTACCGCAGGCCCAGACCGCCTTGAAAGGGCGGGAAATTGCCTTCCTGGCGGACCCAGTCGATGCGCTGGTGTTGCAAATCCAGGGCTCTGGACGGATTCGCGTCAAAGAGCCCGATGGCGTCGTGCGTCTGGTTCGCCTGGCGTTTGCCGGCTCGAACGGGCACCCCTACAAAAGTGTGGGCCGCTGGTTGCTGGAGCAGGGTGAGCTTAAAGACGCCTCCTGGCCGGCCATAAAAGCCTGGACTGTGCAAAACCCCAGGCGCGTGCAAGAGATGTTGTGGAGCAACCCGCGCACGGTGTTTTTCAAAGAAGAGCCCTTGGACGAGTCGAGCGCAGCCTTTGGCCCTCGCGGTGCCCAGGGCGTGCCTTTGACGCCGGGGCGATCCATCGCGGTGGACCCAGGCAGCATTCCGTATGGCACGCCCGTTTGGTTGGCGTCCACCGGCCCGTTGGTGAATTTGCAAAAACTGGTGCTGGCGCAAGACACTGGCAGCGCCATCACAGGGGCGGTGCGTGCGGATTATTTTGCCGGTTGGGGCGCTGACGCCGGCGATTTGGCTGGAAGGCTCAAGCAAGGCTTGAGAATTTGGGTTTTGTGGCCAAAATAGGCAAAAATTCCCTAAAACAATGGGTATACAGCTATTGTTTTTGATATTATTTTTATTTAAAATAGATAATACACGTATTTTATATGACTGATAATGATGCAGGCCGCTGATATTTGAGCCGTCCGCCCTGAGCCTGTCCTCGGGTTTCGACAGGCGCAACCCGAACGGAACTTGTAGTGTCATTGGGCCGTAACAATAGTGACCTCAAGCCAGCTTTTGCGGGCAGCGGGCAGATGGCATCCGACAGCAGGCATTGAAAAACCCGCCGAAGCGGGTTGCGTGGCCGGGTTCGGCTGCGGTATCTTCAGGTGCACACACAGGTGGTCAGCCCGGTAACCTGGCACTTTGTCTATTTAGCCGCTTTCAGTCGGCGAACACCCAAACCAAGCAGGGCGATGCCAAACAGTGCCAGGCTGGTGGGTTCTGGGATTTCAACCGTATCGGCAAGCACGGTGCGCTGAAATGCGGTGGGACATGTCAAATCTTGGGCTTGGGTGCAGGTAAATGCCAGGATGAATTCTTGACTCACCTGGTTTTGCACGAAGTCTCCCTTGTCATTGACACCGACAGGGTTGCCACTGGCATCAATTTCCAGCCCGCTGATGCGCATGAACATTTCAACAAACGGAAAGATGTAAGTGCCCGGTGCCACAGCGGGTACTGTTGGAACAAACGTCCCAAACAGGAAGGTTTGGCTGCCGCCCGCTGGAATGTCCAGATTCATCGGCTGAACTGGTGAGTTGATGGCACCCAGACCTGAGTTGAAATTGAAGCTGTAGGGCGAGCCAGAGGTGCAGAGTGAAGCGAATGTGTTTTGGCAACCAAAACCCGCGTTGATATAGCTGGAGGTGATGCCATCAAGGCCAGCAGCCGGGTCAAAGTTACTGGGAAGTGCTGGCCGCCCATGGACGACGTTGCCTGAACTATCCGTCGAGAGGCCTTCGGAGCCGTCCAATGCGAGGGTGATGTAGACGTCAATGTTGGACGTGGGCGACACATTGCCACTGGGAGTGGTAAAGGTCAGCGAAGCCACCGGAAAAGCTGACGTTATGCCGCCGATGGCCAAACAGGCCACTGCAAGCGCCGCGCGAGTCAAGGCGCGAACCCGACCAAGCGGACTTTGGGTGGCATTCGGGAGCGCCATGGGTGCAGCCACTTCGTAATTTTGCAGAGTTTTCATCATTGCCACCTTTTAAATTGGATGCGATCAATTGGGATGTTTGAGTTCAGGCTGAATTTCAACATGTCAAAAGAATCTTCGATCTGGAAGAAAGCAATAGTCAGGCCAAATATTCGAATGACCCAATAAGTCATTGATTTAAATAAATTAAATTTTACATATTCCCAATTTATGAGGGTTTTTATAACGCAAGTGTCAAGTTAGTCGACAGTATTGCGCTGATCTTCTGTGGGTGACGCAGCTTTGAATAGATTTTGGCATTTTCGGCCGATTTTGCCAAAGCCAAAAGACCAAGCCAGGCGCATTTGCAAGGCGCGGCTTGCTGACTTGCAATGGGTTGGCCCTAAGAGCAGATTCGTGATGCGGGTATACCCTTGCGACATTGCTAAATTGTGACATTTATCCTGAATATTCAACATATTTATAGACTTACGGTGAATATCTAATCCAAATTAGAAGCAATTGTCGACAATGCTGAAATGTGTTGAGTGCGCAGGCTACGCCTTGAGTGCTTAGGGTTGAGCGTGCGTTTGGAGTTTTCCTGCGGCTTCATCGGCGTTGGTTCCGCAGGCTGAGTCAGAGTTGGGTTCCCGTGCATCGTAACAATGTGCGGGCTTTTGGATTGCTTTGGTTTCGTTAATTTGGTTTTGTATCAATGAACAAGGTTTACCGCACAATATTCAGCGAGATTCTCGGTGCTTGGATAGCTGTGTCCGAAATCTCCAGCGCCCGTGGCAAGCGCAGCGGAACGGTCGTCGCGCTGTCGGGTTCGGTCAGCCTCGGCGTTGCGGGGGCTATTTTTCTGGGTGGCGCTCTTGGCCCGATCAGCGCTGTGCACGGACAGATATTGCCTGAAACGGCCTGCAATACCAACCACGCGGCCGTCGCGGGTTCGATGTACAACGCCGACGTGGGATGCGTCAATTACATCCTCAACAATCGAACTTACATCACCTCGCTGTCGACCGGCGCAACTTCCCTTTCTACGGGTGTTAGCTCACTATCGACCGGCGTCTTGTCCTTGTCGACGGGTGTTTCGTCACTGTCTACGGGCCTGAGTTCCCTGTCAACTTCGACCTCGACCGGGATTGCGTCACTGTCTACGGGCGTCAGTTCACTATCGACATCTGCATCAACCGGAATCTCGTCGCTGTCGACCGGTGTCTCGTCCTTGTCAACGGGTGTTTCGTCACTGTCTACGGGTGTCAGTTCGCTGTCGACAGGTGTCTCGTCCTTGTCAACAGGTGTGAGCTCACTGTCTACGGGACTGAGTTCTCTGTCGACTTCGACCTCGACTGGGATCACGTCCTTGTCGACAGGTGTTTCATCACTGTCAACAGGTGTGAGTTCGTTGTCGACTGGATTGAGCACGGCCGTCAGTAGAGAAAATTCACTCTCAACCGGTGTCAGCTCGCTATCTACCGGCGTGAGTTCGTTGTCAACCTCGACATCTACCGGAATCTCGTCACTGTCTACAGGTGTCAGTTCGCTGTCGACCGGTGCCTCGTCCTTGTCAACAGGTGTGAGTTCGTTGTCAACTTCGACGTTGACCGGGATTGCGTCACTGTCTACCGGCATCTCGTCGTTGTCAACAGGTGCTAGTTCACTGTCTACGGGCCTGAGCTCCCTGTCGACTTCAACCTCGACTGGGATCACCTCCTTGTCGACCGGTGTCTCGTCGCTGTCGACAGGTGTTAGTTCACTATCGACTTCTGCATCAACCGGAATTTCGTCGCTATCGACCGGT
>JANYCG010000148.1 GCA_025360385.1 Burkholderiales bacterium
GTGCCAGAATTTTGATTCTGGATGAACCCACCGCCGTGCTCACGCCACAAGAGACCGGGCAGTTGTTTGAGGTGTTGCGGGTGTTGCGCCGCCAGGGCACGACGATATTGCTGATCACCCACAAGCTCAAGGAGGTGATGGGCCTGTGTGATGAGGTGACGGTGATGCGCCAAGGCCGCGTGGTGCAGGCCTTGCCGATTGGGCAAGCCTCCATCGAAGGCCTGGCAGAAGCCATGGTGGGACGAAAAGTCAATATGGGACGGGTGGAGTCGGGTGTCAAGGCAGTGGGCAAAGTGCTGTTGCAAGCCAGCGCAGTGCGGGTCACAGACGACATGGGCGTGGTGCGGTTGGACGACCTGAACCTGACGCTTAAGGCGGGTGAAATTGTGGGTGTGGCGGGCGTGTCCGGCAATGGCCAAAGTGAACTGCTGGATGTTTTGTCCGGGCTGCTCAAACCCAGCGCAGGGCATTTGACATTGGGTGGCCAGGCATTTGAAGCGAGCGCCTGGTTGGACCCGTCGGCTGCACGCCAGCTCGGTCTGGCCCACGTGCCAGAAGACCGCCATGCGCGGGCCCTGGTGATGGCTTTTGTGGCTTGGGAATCGGCGGTGCTGGGGTATGACGGACTGCCTGAATACGCCTCGCCCGTGGGCTGGATGGCGCATGACCGCATGAAAAACGCCACGTCACGGCTGATGGAGCAATTTGATGTACGGCCACGCAACAACCAGCTTGTCAGCAGCAAGTTTTCCGGGGGCAACCAGCAAAAGCTGGTCCTAGCGCGCGAGCTTGGCCAGCGCCCAACGGTGTTGCTGGTGGGCCAGCCGACGCGCGGCGTCGACATTGGCGCGATCGAGTTTATTTACACGCAGCTGCGTGCCATGCGCGATGCCGGTTGCGCTGTGTTGGTGGTCTCTAGTGAACTTGATGAAATATTGGCGCTGTCGGATCGTGTGATGGTGATGAACCAGGGCCGCGTCGCGGGGGAGTTGATGATCCATGAGTGCACTGAAGCGGGCCTGGGGCTCCTGATGACAGGCGGCTCAACATGAAAACCAACGATGGCCTGCCGCGCTGGGCTGACCTGGTGTTGTTGCCCGCCGTTTGCCTGGCGGTTTCGTTGCTCGCGGCGGCCGTTGTGGTCGCCTTGGTAGGCCAAAACCCGGTGCAAGTGATCAAGGTGCTGGTGCAGGGTGCGTTCGGCACACCGCGCGGCATCAGCTACACCTTTTATTACGCGACAACTTTCATTTTCACCGGGCTGGCGGTGTCGGTGGCATTCCATGGCGGCCTGTTCAACATTGGCGGCGAAGGCCAGGCCATCATGGGCGGGCTGGGTTGCGGGTTGATGGCCATTTGGCTGAGCGCGTCTTTGCCCGCCTGGCTGATGTTGCCCATCATGCTGGTGGCCAGCGCCATGTTTGGTATGGCCTGGGCGGCGTTGCCGGCGTATTTGCAGGCTTACCGTGGCAGCCATGTGGTCATCACGACGATCATGTTCAACTTTATTGCCAGCACACTGCTGGTGTATTTGATCGTCAACCACCTGCGGCCCAAAGGCGTGATGGTGGTGGAGAGCATGGTGTTTGCCCCATCGGCCAAATTGCCGCCTATGCACCAGGCCCTGGCTTGGGTCGGCATTGACTGGCCCAGTTCACCCCTGAATATCAGCCTTTTTTTGGCGCTGCTGGCGGCCTTGGGCGTGTACCTGTTTTTGTGGCGCACGCGGGGCGGTTACCGGCTGCGGGCGGTGGGTTCCAGCCCCAGCGCAGCCGAATATGCCGGCATCCAATCGAAACACCAGGTGATGGTGTCAATGGCGATTTCAGGTGCCCTCGCGGGCATGGTTGGTATGAACGAAATCGCCGGCGTCAGCGGCAAGCTGCTGCTGGATTTTGTCAGCGGCGCGGGTTTTACTGGCATTGCCGTCGCGCTGATGGGCCGCAACCACCCGCTGGGCATTATTTTTGCCAGCCTGCTGTTCGGGGCCTTGTTTCAGGGTGGGGCCGAGGTGGCGTTTGAGATTCGCGGGTTCAGCCGTGACATGGTGGTCATGCTGCAAGGCTTCATCGTGTTGTTTTCAGGGGCCATGACGTATGTCATTGCGCCATGGTTGGCGCGCCTGCTGCGGTTGTTCATCAAACCCACCAAGCTTGGTGCAGCCCCAAAAATCGGGGAGGCCACCCATGGATGAAACCTTGTTGGGCGCGATGCTGGCCTCCACCCTTCGCGTGTCAACCCCGCTTATTTTTTGCGCGCTTGCGGGTTTGTTGTCTGAGCGCTCCGGCGTGGTGGACATCGGTCTGGAAGGAAAAATGCTGTTTGCAGCCTTTGCGGCGGGTGCGACAGGCGCTGTTTACGGGTCAATGATCCTGGCTATTTTTGCGGCCATGCTGGCCGCCTGCCTGCTGTCGTGGCTGCACGGCGTGGCCTGCGTCAGCCATCGCGGGGATCAAGTGGTGTCGGGTGTGGCCCTCAACATCATTGC
>JANYCG010000179.1 GCA_025360385.1 Burkholderiales bacterium
TGGTGGAGCTGGCGGGATTTGAACCCGCGTCCGCAAACCTTCTTCGAGCAGTTCTACATGTGTAGCCGTCTGATTTGGATCTCGCTTTTCACATCGCGCAGTGGCACGCTATGCAAATCGCCAGCAACCTATTGTCTTAGCCCACCCTAAGTTACCCAAGGCAAGCCCAGCCGAATGAAATTACCCCACAGCCTGGATGGCCCGACCTTGCGGTTTGACCACCCTTGCCCAGCCTATCGGCTTGCTGTTGTGAGGCTCACGTGCAATTAAGCAGCGAGTGCGAAACGTTCGTCGTTTGCAGTTAGTTTTTTTGAATCTGTTTTACGAGCGCACTCAGCTCGACATGCCCTGCTGCGCGTCCGAATCCACGTCGAAACCAGTGCAGCCCCTTTTGGCAACTCCATAAATCCTAGGTGCGGGCGCATTGCTGTGTCGCAAGTCCTGGACATACTGGTGTACGCCTGCATTTTGCGTCTTGCAATGCATCCTGAAAATTGAATTACTGGGATTGCCAAGTGCTTATTTTAGAGCAAAACCTGATTTTTCAAGACAGTAGCGCAAGCAAATCCAACGGTGCCGAAATGTGCGCATGGGCGCCCCATTTGTCGACGTCGGCGACTTTCCCGAGGTAGCCGTAAGTGGCGGCAACGGTGGTCATGCCAGCGGCCAGGCCCGCGACGATGTCACGCTCGTCATCACCAACATACACGCACCGCCGGGGGTCGATGTTCATGCGGCGGGCCGCCTCAAACAAGGGTTCTGGATGTGGTTTGGCGTGCGCCGTGGTGTCGCCGCTGACGATGGTGCCAGCACTGGCAAACAGAGGCATCTGGGCCGTCAATGGCAAGGTGAATCGGGCCGATTTGTTAGTGACCACGCCCCACCCCACTCCCCGCGCCTGCAGAGCCGCAACCAGTTCAGTAACGCCATCAAACGCAAAAGTCCGCTGGGTCAGGCAGTTTTCGTAATTGACAAAGAACTCTTCACGCATTGAGAAAAAATCGGGATGCTCGGGCGTCATGCCAAAACCAATTTCAAGCATGCCCCGTGCGCCTGCGCCAGCCATCGGTCGATAACGCACCAATGGGTAAGAGGGCAAGTGGCGGTCAACCCGCATCTTGTCAGCAGCAGCGCCGAGGTCAGGGGCACTGTCGATCAAGGTGCCGTCGAGGTCAAACAGAATCGCTTGCACCCCGGTAAAAAGAGGGCTGGCCAAGGCGGCACGATTCAGGTCAGTCATGTCAATTTCAGCGTGGTTTTTGGGTGGCGAACAGGTAGTTCACGCTGGTGTCTTCGCTCAACCAGTACCGCTGGGTGATTGGGTTGTGTTCCAGCCCTCGGGTTTGCACCAGGTCAAGGCCCGCATTGCGGCAGGAGCGGGCCAGCTCGCTGGGTTTGAGCATTTTTGCGTACGCATGCGTGCCCTTGGGCAACAGGTTCAAGATGTACTCTGCCCCCACAATGGCAAACAAGAACGATTTTGCGCTGCGGTTGAGGGTGGAAAAAAACACCCAACCGTCTGGTTTGGCAAGCGTGGCGCAGGCGCGGACGATGGAGCCAGGGTCTGGCACATGCTCCAGCATTTCCATGCAGGTCACCACATCGAAGCTGGCAGGTTGTTGCAAAGCCAGGGTTTCAGCACTGACCTCCCGGTATTCAATACAAGGCGTGCCAGCCTCCAGCGCGTGCAATTGCGCTACACGCAATGCCTTGGTGGACAGGTCAATGCCCAGTACGTCGGCACCCAGCCTCGCCATGGAATCGGTCAAAATGCCGCCGCCGCAACCGACATCAAGTACCTTTTTGCCTTGAAGCGAACACAAGTTGTTGATCCAGGCCAGACGCAGGGGATTGATCTGGTGCAGAGGTCGGAAATCGCTGTTCACGTCCCACCAGCGATGGGCCAAGTCAGAAAATTTGGCCAACTCAGCAGGGTCGGCGTTGATGGGCGTTGTCGTCATGGGTGGCATTGTCGGGCGAAAGGCAAAAGTAAAAAACCCAGGCGAAAAAAAGCCCCGCAGAGCGGGGCTTTTTCTCAACAGGCCAATTGGCCTATTTGTTGGCGCGGGTACCAACCACTTCGATTTCGACGCGGCGGTTTTTGGCTTGGCCTTCTTTGGTTTTGTTGTCAGCAACAGGCTGCTTCTCGCCTTTGCCTTCGGTGTAAACACGGTTTTTCTCAATGCCTTTGGACACCAAGTAAGCCTTGACGGCTTCAGAACGCTTGACCGACAGCTTCTGGTTGTAAGCATCGCCACCGACCGAGTCAGTGTGACCCACAGCGATGATGACTTCCAGATTGATGTCCTTGACCTTGCCGGTCAGGTCGTCGAGTTTGGCTTTGCCTTCTGGCTTGATCACGGCTTTGTTGAAATCAAAGAAAGCGTCAGCAGCGTAGGTGACTTTGGTGGCGGCAGGGGGCTGGGGAGCGGCAGCAGGCGCGGCGGCGGCGGCTGGTGCAGGAGCAGCACGGGGTGCAACATCGGCGGGTGCGGGAGCAGCAGCAGGCGCTGGCGCAGGGGCCACGACCGCTGGTGCAGGCGGCGGCGCAACAATGGCACCATCACAGCCGACAGCGGCGGTGGCGGGTGTCCAGCCTGAATCGCGCCAGCATTGGCCGAACGAGTTTTTCCAGGAGTCGCCAGCTGTACTGCGCCAGTTGTCGACGCTTTGGGCGCTGGCAGATGTAGCAAGTGCTGCAGTAGCAATCAACATGGCCACTTTGTTTAATTTCTTCATGGTTCTCCTTCTAGGGGATTCAGCAGCAGCGCTGCGATTTAGGGGACGCTCTAGGTGACCATCACCTAACACGTTCTGCCCATTGTGCCACAGCCTTTGTGCAGGTAAAGCATTGACGCGCCGCGGACGCGTCAGACAAAAGCCCGAAACACGGTAAGTGTTGCAATCGAGCGACAGCACCTTGCCCCTAAAATCGCCCGTTACCGCCGCAATGGCATTCTCCCGCTTGCGGCCTTGCCAGTTTTGACATCATTCTCCCAATGACCCAGTTCGCCAAAGAAACTCTGCCCATCAGTCTTGAAGAGGAAATGCGCAGGAGCTACCTCGATTACGCCATGAGCGTGATCGTCGGGCGGGCCCTGCCCGACGCGCGTGACGGCCTGAAACCGGTGCATCGGCGCGTGTTGTTTGCTATGCATGAGCTGAGCAACGACTGGAACAAGCCCTATAAAAAATCAGCCCGCATTGTGGGTGACGTGATCGGCAAATACCACCCGCATGGCGACAGCGCGGTGTATGAAACCATTGTCCGCATGGCGCAGGATTTTTCGCTGCGCCACATGCTGGTGGACGGCCAGGGCAATTTCGGGTCTGTGGACGGCGATAACGCGGCCGCCATGCGTTACACCGAAATCCGCATGTCAAAAATCGCCCACGAGTTGCTGGCCGACCTGGACAAAGAGACGGTCGATTTCGGCCCCAACTACGACGGCAGCGAACAAGAGCCGCTGGTCATGCCGGCGCGGTTTCCCAACCTACTGGTCAACGGCTCCTCGGGTATTGCCGTGGGCATGGCGACCAACATCCCACCGCACAATTTGAATGAGGTGATCGACGGCTGCTTGCACCTGCTGCGCAATCCGCTGGCCAGCATCGATGAGCTGATGGAGATCATCCCGGCGCCCGACTTCCCCACGGCCGGCATCATCTACGGCATCAACGGCGTGAAGGACGGGTACCGCACAGGCCGCGGTCGCGTGGTGATGCGGGCCAAAGTCCATTTCGAAGACATCGACAAAGGCCAGCGCCAAGCCATCATCGTGGACGAGTTGCCCTACCAGTGCAACAAAAAGACCCTGCAAGAGCGCATGGCCGAGCTGGTACACGAGAAAAAAATCGAAGGCATCAGCCACATCCAGGACGAGTCCGACAAATCCGGCATGCGCCTGGTGATTGAATTGAAGCGCGGTGAAGTGCCCGAGGTGGTGCTGAACAATCTGTACAAACAGACGCAGCTGCAGGACACCTTTGGTATCAACATGGTGGCGCTCATCAACGGGCAGCCCAAGCTTTGCAACTTAAAGGATCTGATCGAGGTCTTTCTGGAGCACCGCCGTGAGGTCGTTACCCGGCGCACCATTTTCACACTGCGCAAGGCGCGCGAGCGCGGCCATGTGCTCGAAGGCCTGGCTGTGGCGCTGGCGAACATTGACGAATTCATCGCCATCATCCGCAATGCACCCACCCCACCGGTGGCCAAAGCCGAGCTGATGACCCGCGCCTGGGACAGCAAACTGGTGCGTGAGATGCTCACCCGCACCCGCGCTGACGGCGGCGCAATCAATGCCGATGACTACCGCCCTGAGGGTTTGGACAAAGACGTCGGTATGGGCAGCGATGGCCTGTACCGCCTGAGCGACACCCAGGCCCATGAGATTCTGCAGATGCGCCTGCAGCGCCTGACCGGGCTTGAGCAGGACAAGATCGTGGCCGAGTACAAAGAGGTCATGTCCGAGATTGAAGACCTGCTGGACATCCTGTCCAAACCCGAGCGGGTGTCCACCATCATTGGCGAAGAGCTGGCATCCGTCAAACAGGAGTTTGGCCAGACCAAACTGGGCGCGCGGCGCAGTCTGGTTGAGCACAGTTCGTTTGATTTGTCGACCGAAGACTTGATTACCCCGACCGACATGGTGGTCACGCTCAGCCACAGCGGTTACATCAAAAGCCAGCCGCTGGGCGAATACCGGGCGCAAAAACGCGGCGGACGCGGCAAACAGGCCACGGCCACCAAGGAAGACGACTGGGTGGACCAACTTTTCATTGCCAACACCCACGACTGGATCCTGTGCTTCTCCAACCGAGGGCGCATGTACTGGCTCAAGGTGTGGGAAGTTCCCGCCGGCTCGCGTGGCTCGCGCGGGCGGCCCATCGTCAACATGTTCCCGCTACAAGAGGGTGAAAAAATCAACGTGGTGTTGCCGCTCACTGGCGACAACCGCGTCTTCCCTGCCACCCATTTTGTCTTCATGGCGACCTCGATGGGCACGGTCAAAAAGACCACGCTGGACGAATTCAGCAACCCGCGCAAGATGGGCATCATTGCCGTAGACCTGGACGAAGGCGACTACCTCATCGGCGCCGCCTTGACTGACGGCCAGCACGACGTGATGCTGTTCAGCGACGGCGGCAAGGCCGTGCGTTTTGACGAGAACGACGTGCGCCCCACTGGCCGCAACACGCGTGGCGTGCGTGGCATGATGGTGGAGGACGGCAACAGCGTCATCGCCATGCTGGTGGCCGAAGACGAGCAACAAAGTGTGCTGACGGCCACACAAAATGGTTTTGGCAAACGCACCAGCATCACCGAATACACCCGGCACGGTCGTGGCACCAAAGGCATGATCGCGATCCAGCAGTCCGAGCGCAACGGCAAAGTCGTTGCAGCCACCCTG
>JANYCG010000111.1 GCA_025360385.1 Burkholderiales bacterium
GACTGGCAGCGACGCCGAGCAGCTCAATTTTTGCAGCGTTGGAGTAGGTGACAAAGCCGCGCTCAAACCAGGCGCTGGAGCCTGCCAAGTCGGTGCAAGCCGCGGCGATCATGCCGCCGGTGCAGCTTTCTGCCGTGGCCATCATCCAGCCTTTTTGGATAAGAAAATCGGCCAATTGTCCCTGTGAATATTGCATAGTTGGCTATGAAAATTATAGCTAATCAATCCACCGAACGCAGAATGGCGGGATGCAAAGGGGATGTTTTGGCGAACTCCCTGGCAATTCGCCGGATGGACTCAGCCCAATCGGGCGCAGAGATTTCTCGGGAAGTCCCGGTAAACGAATCCAGGTGCGCTTTGGTGATATGCGGATTGTTCAGAGTCGCCCCGCGTTCTGAGATGTATCTGGCGCGGAGCTTCAGGATATCCAGCATCCTGGCTTGTGAAATCCGGGGCTTGCCCTTAACACGGGTGTCCAACGCTTCAAGGTACTGTTTTGCGGTCCATTGGGATTTGTGCAGCCGTTTGGCGTCTTCCAACGAATACGTTGGCTGCTCGCCGCAGACCTGGAACAAGTCGCTCAACTCAAGTTTTCGCGCCGCCATGAAAGCCAATGCGTAGTCAATGGCTATTTTGCTTTCAACGGAGGCAATCCATGGCTCCATGTCGAGCGGCGTCAGGCACAGGCAGCGCTGCAATTCCGGACGGCGGGGTTCCTTGGAGTAAAAGCCAATGACAAACAGTTTGCGTCGCCATTTGCGTATGTGCTCGATGCCCACATCACGCGCGGTCGATACGGTCGACCCGGTGGAGGATTTGACTTCCACTTCGAATTGGCACGGCCTGCCATCCAATTGCAAGGCTAGCAAGGCGTCAACGCCAGCGCGCTGATGGCCCGGATCCCAGGCCAAATTGAATGTGCGAACGAGTTCCCGTTCGCGTTCATCGTCCTGAACGGTCATTCACCATCCTTCAGCGCACGCGCCACCTGGCGGGCGACTGCATAGGCCGCAGGCGGGCAAACGCTGTTTCCTATTTGCCCCAAGGCCTGGTACACCGCGCCGCTGAAGCGCCAGCTTGAAGGAAAGCCTTGCAACAGCGCGCAATCAGCCACCGACATCCGGAAATGACCGTTTTCAGGAGGGTAGGCCGCCGCCTTCGAGGCCGTGGACTGGACGCCATTCGGCCAAATGCCCATGCCGTTCCATATTTTGAGCGCCGCCCTGCTGTTCAGAACCCCCGTCGTGTTGCGCGGGCCGGTAAAGCCTGAACGCAAGGTCGGCGCCACCACATCGAAATCTGACGCTGGCAGCCCAAGCGCGCACCGTGCTGTGTTGCGTGGCAAAAGGGGGCCAAATAAAGTGGCTACGTCGCCATGCGTGGGGGCCGGTTCGATCCACCTTGCAGCGTCCTTTTTTGACCGAAACCCCACAAAAAACACCCGCTTGCGGGCCTGAGGCACTCCAAAATCGTGCGCAGAAAGCTTGAACCTGAAAACGGTGTAACCGCCTGCAAGCGGGTCAATGATGTTTTGCTGGACGAATGACTCAAATTTCCTGTCCAGCAGCCCGGGGACATTTTCAGCGACGAAGGCTCTCGGCTTCGTTTGCAGCACGCATCGGATGAAATCCGGCCACATGTTGCGCGGATCGGCCGCACCTGCCTGCTTGCCGGCAATCGAAAAGGGCTGGCAAGGCGGCCCGCCATGCACGACATCTACTCCCCGGAATTTTGAAAATGCCACACTCCTGACGTCGCCATCTAAATTTCCAGAATGGACTTCCCATGACGGGCGGTTGGCGCGCAGCGTCTCGCCACACACGTCCAAAATCTCAACGGATGCGCGGTGGGCAAATCCTGCCCGCTCAAACCCGATATCCAATCCGCCTCCGCCAGAAAACAAGGAGAGGCTGGTCAGGCCGTTTTGGTCAAGCTGCGGCATCAGGTCTTCTGGGTCCAGACGCTGACCGAGTTTTATGCCGCCAACAGGCGCGTCTTCACTGTGGTTGCGCAGATACGCCTGCTTCCGTAGCTGCGACCGAACAGAGGTGGCACGGTAGCGATCCCGCTGTTCATCGGTTAAATCGTACGGCATAGGGCTTCCAAATCAATTGAGAGGACTGTGTGTCACGATCTTACGACATTCATCTGGTTATTCATACAGTTGCCCGCCAAGGATTTCGCTGTATCAGACAAATCGCCACACCGCTACCACCAGCAGCGTGCAGCCCGCCGCAACCAGATCATCGAGCATGATGCCCAGGCCGGCTTTGGCCCAGGCCTGCGGATCCGTCTGCGGGTCAACGCCATGGAACAGGCGGTCGGCCCAGCCCACCGGACCGGGCTTGGCGGCGTCGAAATAACGAAACAGGGCAAAGGCGACAAGTTGGCCCCAAAAACCTGCGGGCATGACCAGCCAAAGCAC
>JANYCG010000204.1 GCA_025360385.1 Burkholderiales bacterium
ATGCGCTCATTGCCGATGGCCGTGCGATGGGTGTAGCGGCTCAGGTATTCCAACACCTGGGCCGGGCCACCCAGGGGAGTCTTGGCATACACCACCCAATCGTGCTGGTAGAGCTGCTTCTGGCGCTCACACCACGCACCATAGCCTGCCTGCGGATCACCATCGAGCGTGCCCGCTTTGTGCGCAGCGCCCAGGGCCGCCAGAAACTTGCCCCGAAACACTTTGGACAGGGCCCGCACCGGGAACAAGAAGTCTGGCTTGCGGCTCGGGGTGTGCCAGGTATCGAAACCCTTGCCATCCTGCCCCAACACCCCACAGGCCATCACCGCGTGCAGATGAATGTGGCGGCGCAAATCCTGCGTCCAGGTGTGCAGCACCAGACTGAAGGCCGGTGTGCCTTTGGCTACCTCTACACCAGCACCCATCCACCTGGGGTTGGCCGCGAACTCGGCCAGGGTCTGGGAGGTGCAGGCAAACAGAGTGTCAATCACCCAACGCGGATGCGCCCCATACAGGCCATTCAAGCTGTGCGGCAGCGTGAACACCAGGTGGCAATACGGCACAGGCAGCACCTCAGCCAAGCGGCCTTGCAGCCACGCATCTTTGGTCCGCGTGCCACAGGTGGGGCAATGCCGGTTGCGGCAGGAGTGGTATTGCCAGTGGCTGTGGCCACAGGCATCACAAGCCAACTGCTGGCCACCCAGCGCGGCGGTGCGGCAGGCAACGATGCCGCGCCAGGCTTTGGCCTGTGGGGTTGAAAGGGTGTGTGACTGCAGGTACGCCGCGCCATGCTGGCGCAACACCTGTGCCACACTGTGGGCCGCAGTGCCAGCCATGGCGGGGCAGCTTGGGCGCAATGTCTTCAGATCTGCCGCAGCCCGGCCAGCAAGTCCAACGGATCGATGTCCTGGGATGGCCGAAACTGCGGGCTGATGAGGTGCAGATAGCGCGCGGTGGTGCTGATGTGGCTGTGCCCCAGCAGCTTCTGGATAGTGAACAGATCAACCCCGCCCTCCAATAGATGGGTGGCAAAGCAGTGGCGCAGGGTGTGGATTCCCCCGCCTTTGGTGATGCCCGCGCGGGCGCAGGCACCTCGGTAGGCGCGTTGGGCCATCTCGATGCTCATCGGCTGATTGCCACTGGGGTCGCTGAACAGCCAGGTGCGCGGGTGTACGCAGCGGGCGTAAAAGCGCAGCAATTCCAGCAAGGTCGGACTGAGCAAGGTGTAACGGCCTTTGCCGCCCTTGCCGCTGCAAACCCGGATGCACATGCGATCCGTGGCGCTGTCGATGTCGGCCACCCGCAAAGCGCAGGCCTCCGACACCCGTAGGCCCGTGGCGTACAGGGTTTGCAGCAGCATGCGCTTGGCCGGGTGGGCGCTGGCGTAGAACAGGCGCGAGATCTCATCACGCGCCAGCAGTTCGGGTTGTTTGGCCGCAACCTTGGCAAACGGGATATGAAACTGTTCGCGCCCATGACCCAGCACGGTCTGGAACAGGAATTGCGCCGCGCTGGCGGCCTGGTTCATGCTGCTGTAGGAAAGTTTCTGCTCTTTGACCATGTGCAGCAAGTAGGCCTGCACGTCGTGTTGGGTGTACAGCGCCGGGTCGCGCCGGTAGTGTTTGGCCATGCACCGGATGGCCCGTTTGTAGGTCTCTTGGGTGCGCAGTGCAAAACCGCGTTGCACCATGGCATCCAGCATGCGTTGGCGTAGTTCAGTCATGAGGTAACTCCTTCAAAGCCGGGGAATATTCCCCAGCCCGAAAGCTTCACCTGAACGCCCCAAAACGCAAGCACCGCGCAAAACAAAACGCGGTGGCCGTCCCTTTCAGACTAGCCACCGCGTCAGCGGTTTAGTTCAACGTAATGTACACCGCAACACCCGCAAAATAAAACACCCGTTGCAATGTAATGTGGCCATAAAAATCCCTCAAAAGCGTTATCCAGTAAGGGTTTCAACTCGTTTAGCTGGTTATTTATCCAGCTATAATTTAAACCATGAAACCCGGCAGCGCGCCTTTGAAGTCAATCCGCCTTTTGGACCAGGTTCGCGAGCGTATTCGGTACTTGCACTATAGCCTGAGCACTGAAAAAGTGTACGTGCATTGGGTGAAATTCTTCGTTCGCTGGCACGGGCGGGATGGGCCCATGAAGCACCCGCGTGACATGGGTGCGCGTGATGTCGAAGCCTTTTTGACGATGCTGGCGGTTGAGCGCAAAGTATCCGCGTCCACTCACAACCAGGCCTTGAGCGCCATTTTGTTTTTGTACCGTGAGGTGCTGGACATTCGGTTGCCGTGGCTTGACGACATCGGCCGGCCGCACAGCAAAAAGCGCATTCCCAGTGTTTTGACGCGTGACGAGGTGGCCGGCCTGCTGGCGCAGATGCAGGGCGAAACAGCGCTGCTGGCGCGCCTGCTTTACGGCACGGGTATGCGGTTGATGGAGGGCATTCGCCTGCGGGTGAAAGACGTTGACTTCGACCGCTCGGTGATCATCGTGCGCGAGGCCAAAGGTGGCAAAGACCGGGTGGTGATGCTGCCGCGTTCCTTGTCGGCAGCGTTGCGGCACCAAATGCTGGCGGCACGCGCGGTGTGGGAGGCCGACCGCCATGCCCAGCAGGGTGGGGTGGAAACGCCGCATGCCTTGGAGGGCAAGTATCCCAAGGTTGGTCAAACCTGGGGCTGGTTCTGGATGTTTCCTTCACCCTCGCTGTCGACAGACCCGCGCACTGGTGTAGAGCGCAGACACCACTTGTTTGAAGAGCGCCTGCATGTCGTGGTGTATTGCGTTCGAGGGCCACTCAAACGAATTATTTCATTGAGAAAAGCCAATGCCAGAGAAGCACAAAAATATGCGAATTCAAACTAAATCAGGGCGCTGGATTATTCTGCCGACCGCTGAGGAAGACGCCAAAATCAACGCGGGGATTGCCCAAGACCCGGACAACCCCGAGCTGGATGCCGACTGGTTCAAGCGTGCCCGCCCGGCACGCGAGGTGGAGCCACCTGAATTTTTTGAAGCCTGGGAGAAGCTGCGCCGCGCGCGGGGGCGGCCACCCTTGGAAACCCCGAAAGTGGCGACCGCCATCAGGTTTGACGCTGACGTGCTGGCCGGTCTGCGGGCCACGGGCAAAGGTTGGCAGACGCGGGTGAATGATGCCATGCGGGAATGGTTGGCAAAACGACCGTCCTGATGACATCCCGCAGTAGTTTGTGGCTTATCAAAAATCATAGCAAACTATTCAATAGAGATGGGGATTACTGTTTATTTTATGATTTATGCCAATGGCCGCCGCTGTGTCCATCATCCCCATCCACGCCATTAAAGGCCGTGGCACGGCAACGCAGATTGCGCATCGCTTTTCACGCGACGAGCGCGCGGCGTTTGACGATGGCTGGGGCACGCTGGAAGACGGTGTGGCCGAGGCCGCAGACCGGCTGCCACTCGCAACCCAGGTGACGTTTGAAGACTGCAAAAGCGCCATCACCCATAACGACTCGCCCGACATTTACTTTGACTACGGCCTGAACCCCTACCGGGGCTGCGAGCATGGCTGCGTGTACTGCTATGCCCGGCCCACGCACAGTTATCTCAACCTGTCGCCGGGGCTTGATTTTGAAACCAAGATCATTGCCAAGCGCAACCTGGCCGACGTGTTGGCCCGAGAGCTGCAGGCGCGCAGCTATGTGCCCAAACTCATCGCCTTGGGCACGGTGACCGATGGCTACCAGCCGATTGAGCGCGATCTCAAAATCACCCGCAGCGCGCTGGAGGTGCTGGCGCGTTGCCACCACCCGGTGGCCATCGTCACCAAAGGCAGCGGCGTGGAGCGCGACCTGGACCTGCTCAGCGCCATGGCTGCGCGCAATCTGGCAGCGGTTTACGTCACCATCACCTCGCTCGACGGCGTGCTCACCCGCAAGCTGGAGCCGCGTGCTGCCGCCCCGCACCGTCGCCTGCGCACCATCCGCGCGCTGGCGGATGCGGGCGTGCCGGTGGGCGTGAGCGTGGCGCCGCAAATCCCCTTCATCAATGAAGACATGGAGCAAGTGCTGCAAGCCGCGTGGGAGGCCGGCGCACGTACCGCGTTTTACACCGTGCTGCGCCTGCCCTGGGAGCTGAACCCTTTGTTCCAGGAGTGGCTGGGCCTGCATTACCCGCAGCGCGCCGCGCGGGTGATGGCGCGGGTGCGCGAGATGCGTGGCGGAAAAGATTACGACGCCAATTTTGCGACCCGCATGAAAGGCTCAGGCCTGTGGGCCGATCTGGTCAAACAGCGTTTTGAGAAAACCTGCGCAAAACTGGGCTTGAACCGTGAACGCGTGGAGCACGACGTCAGCCAGTTTGACCCCGGCCTGCTCAGCGGCCAAAGCAGCCTGTTTTAGCTGAAGAAACTCTTCAACCGGTCCGTCCAGGAATCCTCTGAAGGCATGTGTTTGCCGCCGCCCTTTTTAAGCGACTCGTCCAGCTCCTTGAGCAGCTTGCGCTGGTGTTCGGTCAGCTTGACCGGGGTTTCAACCGTGATGTGGCAATACAGGTCACCAGGGTAACTGGCGCGCACGCCTTTGATGCCTTTGCCGCGCAGGCGGAACTGCTTGCCGGTTTGGGTGCCCTCGGGGATGTCAATGGCAGCCTTGCCCGCCAGCGTGGGCACGTCGATTTCGCCGCCTAGCGACGCAGTGACGATGCTGATGGGCACGGCGCAATGGATGTCGTCACCATCACGCTCAAAGATGTCATGTTTTTTCAGGCGAATTTCAATGTACAAGTCGCCCGGCGGGCCGCCATTGGTGCCGGGCTCGCCATTGCCGGTGCTACGGATGCGCATGCCGCCGTCAATGCCGGCCGGGATTTTGACTTCGAGCGTTTTCTGCTTTTTGATCTTGCCCTGGCCGCTGCACGCAGCGCACGGATCGGGGATGACCCGGCCGGCGCCACGGCAGGTTGGGCAGGTTTGCTGCACGCTGAAAAAGCCCTGGCGCATTTGCACGGCACCAGAGCCCTGGCAAGTGCCGCAAGATTTGACCGAGGTGCCCGGTTTGGCACCGCTGCCTTTGCAGGTCACACAGGCCTCCCAGCTTGGGATGCGGATCTGCGCGTCTTTGCCGTTGGCCGCTTCTTCCAGCGTGATCTCCATGGCGTAGCTCAGGTCGCCGCCGCGGAACACCTGGCGCCCGCCGCCGCCGGCACGGCCACGTTGCTGGCCGAACATGTCGCCAAAGATGTCGCCAAAGGCCTCGGCAAAGCCGCCAAAACCTTCAGTGCCCGGGCCGCCGGGGCCGCGCATGTTCGGGTCCACGCCGGCGTGGCCGTACTGGTCGTAGGCCGCGCGTTTTTGCGCGTCGGACAGCATCTCGTAGGCCTCTTTGGATTCCTTGAATTTCTCTTCGGCCACCTTGGACGCATCACCTTGATTGCGGTCAGGGTGGTGCTTCATCGCGTGTTTGCGGTAGGCTTTCTTGATCTCTTCCTCGGAGGCGTTTTTGGGAACACCGAGGACTTCGTAATAGTCGCGCTTAGCCATTTTGAATCGTCAAGTTTCTATTTGGAGGAAGGGGAGCCAAGGGCCTGTTCGATCCGTCGGTCGGGGATGAACCACATCACCGACACGGTCGCAAAAAGAGCGAATGAAATCGCCGTGTTCCAGTGTGCGGCGATGATGGACAGCACGTACATCAGCAGCGAAATGTTGCCTTTGTGGCTGTTCTTGACGCCCTCGCCCAGCAGGTTGTGCACGTGGTTGGCGCGGCGGCAGGCCAACACCATCAGCTGATACGCCAGGCCTGCCATCAAGGCGTCGATGCCATACAGGATGGTCGGATTCTTGGCAAAGTGGTTTTCGCCCATCCAGGCCGTGACGAAGGGAATCAACGACAGCCAGAACAGCAGATGCAAATTCGCCCACAAGACCCCCGCATCCACCCGTTTGACCATGTGCAGCATGTGGTGGTGGTTGACCCAATAAATGCCGACATACACAAAGCTCAGCACGTAGCTGATAAACACAGGCCAAAGCGTCAAAAGGTCCGCCCAGCTTGCCCCGTGCGGGACCTTGAGTTCCAGCACCATGATGGTGATGATGATGGCGATCACGCCATCACTGAACGCTTCAAGCCGGGATTTGTTCATCAGCCTTTTTTGACTTCTTTGACTTCGGCGTCGACCACGTTGTCGTCTTGCGGTTTTGCGCCTTGTGCACCACCTGCATGCGCGCCCGCATCAGCGCCTGGCATGCCGCCACCCGCCGCCGCGCCTTCAGCGGCTTGCTTGGCCTGCATGTCGGCGTACATTTTTTCACCGAGTTTTTGGCTGGCCGTCATCAGCACCGTGTTCTTGTCGTCAATCGCGGCTTTGTCTTCGGTTTTGAGAGCGGCTTCCAGGTCCTTGATGGCGGCTTCGATCTTCTCTTTTTCACCCGCGTCAAGTTTGTCGCCGTATTCGGCCAGGCTCTTCTTGACGCTGTGCACGCTGGCTTCACCCTGGTTTTTGGCTTGGACGATCTCCAATTTTTTCTTGTCGTCGGCGGCGTTCAACTCGGCGTCTTTCACCATCTGCTGGATCTCGGCTTCGGTCAGGCCCGAGTTGGCCTTGATGGTGATTTTGTTCTCTTTGCCGGTGCCTTTGTCTTTGGCGCCGACGTGCAGGATGCCGTTGGCGTCAATGTCAAACGACACTTCAATCTGCGGCGTACCGCGGGCGGCCGGCGGGATGCCTTCGAGGTTGAACTCGCCCAGCATCTTGTTGACGGCAGCGATTTCGCGCTCACCCTGGAACACCTTGATGGTCACGGCCGGCTGGTTGTCGTCAGCCGTCGAAAAGGTCTGCGCAAATTTGGTCGGGATGGTGGTGTTCTTGGTGATCATCTTGGTCATCACGCCGCCCAGGGTTTCAATGCCCAGGGAGAGTGGTGTCACGTCCAGCAGCAACACGTCCTTGCGGTCGCCGGCCAGCACCTGGCCCTGGATGGCTGCACCCACGGCGACGGCTTCGTCAGGGTTGACGTCCTTGCGCGGCTCGCGGCCAAACAGTTCCTTGACCTTTTCCTGCACCTTGGGCATGCGCGTCATGCCGCCGACCAGGATCACGTCGTGGATGTCTGCGGTGCTGACACCCGCGTCCTTGATGGCAGTGCGGCAGGGCGCAATGGTGCGCTCGATCAGCTCGTCCACCAGGCTTTCGAGCTTGGAGCGCGAGAGTTTGATGTTCAGGTGTTTCGGGCCCGATGCGTCGGCCGTGATGTAGGGCAGGTTGATGTCGGTCTGGGCGCTGCTGGACAGCTCGATCTTGGCCTTTTCAGCGGCCTCTTTCAAACGTTGCAGGGCCAGCACGTCTTTGCCCAGGTCCACGCCTTGTTCTTTTTTGAACTCGGCAATGATGTATTCAATGATGCGTTGGTCGAAGTCTTCACCACCCAGAAAGGTGTCGCCATTGGTGGCCAGCACTTCAAACTGTTTTTCGCCATCGACGTCGGCGATTTCGATGATGGACACGTCAAACGTGCCACCACCCAGGTCATACACGGCGATTTTGCGGTCGCCTTTTTCTTGCTTGTCCAGGCCAAAAGCCAGCGCGGCTGCGGTGGGTTCGTTGATGATGCGTTTGACGTCCAGGCCCGCAATGCGCCCGGCGTCTTTGGTGGCCTGGCGCTGGGCGTCGTTGAAGTAGGCGGGCACCGTGATGACGGCGTCGGTGACGGGCTCGCCCAGGTAGTCTTCGGCCGTTTTCTTCATCTTGCGCAGCACTTCGGCGCTGACCTGCTGGGGCGCGAGGCGGTCACCACGCACCTGAACCCAGGCGTCGCCATTGTCGGCAGCGGCGATCTTGTAGGGCATGAGGTCGATGTCCTTTTGGACTTCTTTCTCGGTGAACTTGCGGCCAATCAGGCGCTTGACGGCGTACAGCGTGTTCTTGGGGTTGGTGACCGCCTGACGCTTGGCCGACGCGCCGACCAGCACTTCGCCGCCGTCCTGGTAGGCAATGATGGACGGCGTGGTGCGCGCGCCCTCGGAGTTCTCGATCACCTTGGGCGTGTTGCCCTCCATGATGGCCACGCAACTGTTGGTGGTTCCCAGGTCAATGCCGATAATTCTTCCCATGATTTTCTCCAGACTTCAGACGGTTATAAGATGTTTGTAACTTGTGGATAAGTTGAAAAGTTTCAAGTCAAACTTTTCAAAATCCGCTCAATTGAGTTGGCCGGGTTTTATTTGGGTGCAGAGACCGTCACCAGGGCAGGGCGCATCACGCGGTCGGCAATGGCATAACCCTTTTGCAGCACCACCACCACGCTGTTGGCCTCAAACTCTGAGGGCACCACGCTGATAGCCTGGTGAACATGCGGGTCGAACTTGGCACCCGGCTCCGGGTTGACGGCGATGACTTTGTTGCGTTCCAGCGCGGCAGTGAGTTGGCGCAATGTGGCCTGGGCCCCTTCGCGGACTTGCTCGATCGAGGCGTCCTGGATGGCCAGACCGGCTTCAAGGCTATCCATGACGGGCAGCAGGCTTTCGGCAAAACTTTCGACGGCAAATTTGCGTGCCTTGGTGATCTCGTCCTCGGCGCGGCGGCGGGCATTTTCAGCCTCGGCCTTGGCGCGCAGGTATTGGTCGGCCAGGTCGGCGCTTTTGGCCTTCAGGGTGGCCAGCTCGGCCTGCGCGGCGCTCAGGGCATCGACCTCATTCGCAGCTTGAGCCGCTTCGAGTTCTTCAGGGCTCATGGGTGCAGCGTTTTGTTGGGCCGCTGGCACAGGGTTCTGCTCAGTGGGCACAGCAGCGCCCGGCTGGGATTGCTTTTGGGACGGTTCAGACATGCTAAAAGTGAGTAAACGGGTAAGTAAGCGGCGAATACCCCTACGAAGTCGGGGCAATATGGGCGGTTTCAAGGGGGTTTCAGCGCAATCTGGGGCTGAACATGATGCGAATCAAGGTGCGCGCCGGGATGCCCCAATTGTCACCCGGCAGTACACGCCAGGACGTGCTGCGCCAAATCAGCGAACGCCCAGCAGCTCGACGTCAAACTTTAAGGTGGCGTTGGGCGGAATTGCGCCGCCAGCGCCGCGAGCGCCGTAACCCAGGCTGGCGGGGATGATCAAGGTGCGCGCGCCACCTACCTTCATGCCGGCCACGCCTTCGTCCCAACCCTTGATGACCATGCCCGCGCCGAGCGAAAACACAAACGGGTCGCCACGGTCTTTGCTGGAGTCAAATTTTTTGCCTTGCACGCCGTCGTTGTAGATCCAGCCGGTGTAGTGCACCGTCACGCTGTGGCCCTTGCGCGCTTCGTCGCCCGAGCCAATTTGGGTGTCTTCGTATTGCAGGCCTGAGGCATTGGAAATCATGTGTTAAACGTATTTAAAGTAAAAAATTGCCTAATAATTAAGTAATTTACTATCAATTAATATAGCAATATACATAATATTAGAAGGAACTGCTGAGCATTTATGCTTAGAAAATGGCGAAGTAAAAGTTTTTACCCGACTTAAGGCATTTAAACCCTAGGCCAGCCAGCGTTGGATTATGCCAGCACAGCGCGGCGCGCCAGGTCTTTCATCAAGGCCGTGGTGCCGTAGACCCAGGGTGCCACTTTGTCGCTGGTGTTGACGCGGTTGACCAAGCTGCCCAGCGTGCCGGTGGAAACAGTCACCACGTCACCCACCAAATGCGTGAAACCTTGGTTTTTTGCGTCCGGGTTGCCGGGCACCGGGCGGTCTTGCGTGGGCGCAAACATGGTGCCCAAAAACAGCACCAAGCCGTCCGGGTACTGGTGGTTGGCGTTGATCGTCTGGGTCACCAAGTCTGCCGGGTCGCGACTGATTTTGTTGATCTGGCTGATACCTTCCATCACAAATCCGTCGGGGCCTTCCACCTTCACGGCCAGTTCGCACTGGCGCACTGAACCCAGAGTGAAAGTGTCGTCAAACAAGCGGATGAAAGGGCCGATGGCGCAGGACGCGTTGTTATCTTTGGCCTTGCCCAACAGCAGGGCGCTGCGGCCTTCAAAATCACGCAAATTGACGTCGTTGCCCAGCGTGGCCCCCTGAATTTGCCCGGCGCTGTTAACACACAGCACGATTTCCGGCTCGGGGTTGTTCCAACTGCTGCCAGGGTGAATGCCGATGTCTGCCCCGACGCCGACGGCACTCATGGGCTGCGATTTGGTGAAGACTTCGGCATCCGGGCCAATGCCCACCTCAAGGTACTGCGACCACATGTTCTGCGCCACCAGCACCTCTTTGAGTTTTGCCGCTTGGGGCGAGCCGGGCACGACTTTGCCGAGGTTGTCGCCGATCACCTGGGTGACCGCGCGGCGCACGCTTTCGGCCCGGGCTGGGTTGCCTTTGGCCTGCTCTTCAATCACCCGCTCCAGCATCGAGGCGACAAAGGTCACGCCCGCCGCCTTGATGGCCTGCAGGTCAATGGGGGCCATAAACCAAGGCAGGCTGGCGTCACGCCCGACCGGCCCAGAATTGGCCAAAACGGCAGCCGTGTCGGCAATGCGGGTGCCGGTGTTGTCACGCACGCGCGCCGTCACGTCGGGCAACTCCAGCAACTGGCTGCAGGTGGCCCCAAGGTGGGACAGGTCATACAGGCCATACTGGCGCACGCGCACCAGCACGGCGCCCTGGCCTGGCACCCAGATGCGCCCGATCAGCACGGCTTGGTTGTGGTCCTGCGGGAGGATGTGGTTGATCTGAAGGTGGCGCTGCATGACGATCCAAAATAGTGGGGTTGGCTTGGGCAGATTATCGCGTCTGGGCGCAGGGCCAAACCGCTTCGGTCGGGCCGCAGACCTGGCCTTGGGCAAAAAAAAGGACAGCGAGCTGTCCTTGTGGCGGCCCGGCCCGGCGGGGGCCTTGTGGCGCGTTATTTGGCGGCTTTTTTCGCCTGTGCCGTGACCCATTTCACCGAGAAACCTTGCAAATCGCTCAAGCGCTTCATCAAGTCCAAGCCGGACTGCGTGATGTAGTAGCCTTCGCCGCTGTGGGACATGAAGCCGGCTTCGCGCATTTCTTTAATGCGGGTGTTCAGCGTATTGGGGGTAATTTGGCCCACGCTGTCTTGCAGCAGACGAAAAGTCTGGTGATGGCCGTCTTTCAGGGCCCACAACACACGGATGGCATAACGGGACTCCAGCAAACTCAAAAGCTGGGTGATGGCGGCGGATTCTTTGGAACTCATTCAAATCTCCTCAGGTGGTCGGTCAACGTGGTCGGCAAAAGTGGTCGGCAAAAGTGGTCGGCAGCAGGAGCCAGTCTAGGTAAAAAAACTGGCGGCGTGCATGTTTGGGTTTTCAATTCGAGGTTCTGCCAAGAAAAATTGACCCGCATGGCTTCTGCCCACGCACAAACTATAGCGCAATTTTTAGAACGCTACAAGTTTCATAGCCTGCTTTCCATGACGTGTGGGGACAAACGGCCAAAATATTGTGAAAAAGTAACACAAAGGTGCGCAGAACCGGGTGCTTTGCGTCCAGTTGGGCTAAGCGGTGGCACCCTTGCCGGACGGTTTTTGGTAGATTTTTTTCAATAGGCTCATCAACTGCCGGTTTTCTGTGGGGTTCAAGGCGCTGGTGGCGTTGCGTTCAAGCTCAGCGGCCGTTTGTTCGGCATCCCGCATCATTTTTTTGCCTTTGGCGCTCAAATGCAGGCCCATCGCGCGGCCATCGTGCGGGTGCGGGCGCCGCAGGATCAACTCACGCCCCTGAAGGCTGTTGACCAGGCCGACCAGATTCGGCGGCAGCAGGCCCAAGGCAACGCACAATTGGCGCGACGTGATGCCCGGATTGTGGGTGATCAATGACAACACAGAAAAATCAACGGGACGCAAGCCGTAGACCGACATCTGTGCCAAAAACTCGGAAATGATGGCCAGTGAGGCCCGCCGGGCGTTGTAGCCCATCAGGCTTTCCAGGTAACTGGTGTCGACGGTCTGAACGCTCGGGTCAGCGGCTTTGCTGACTGTCTTTGCGGGGTGCGGCACGTTCAATCGGAGAAGCTCAGCGGCAACTGAAGCTGGCCGCGTCCTCCACGTTGCCGCTGCCGTTGTAGCGTGCCACGCTGGGGTAGGCGCACAGGGGCCGGGTACGGTCTGGAAAGACGGCCGTGCCTTTGGCGAGGATCTGCGTCGGGGCCTGGCCCTTTTCAACCCAGTCCACCATGGCTTGAAGCCCGTCCCATGCATCAGTGGCGGCACCACCTTGGCAATGGCCCATGCCAGGGATCAGGAACAGCCGGGCGAAGTCCCGCGCCGCAGCGCCGTTTTCGGCGTTCAAGCGCTGGTAATAATCGATGGAGTCGTGGGGCGAGAAGATCGGGTCTGCCAGGCCATGCGCGATCAGCAGCTTGCCGCCGCGCGCCTGGAAGGCGGCCAGTTTTGCGTCGGCGGCCGTGTCGAAAATCCAGGCGTGTGCGGCCATGCGGGCCGGGTCTTTGTCAAAGTCGAAAGAAAGAAGACTCACACTGCGGTCCGGCGGCGTGACAAAGTAGGCTTGCAAGGCGTCTTGCATCAGGAACACATGGCGCGAATTAGGCACCGCGGTGGTCGAGGTGCCCAACTTCCAGGCACGCCAATCGTTCTGCGGATGTCCAATGCCCGGGTCGTAGGGCCAACCGGCGTACAGCGCTTTGCCCTTGCTGTCTTTGGCTCCCTCAAATACCTTTTTGACAGCAGCCACTTGCGCAGGCGCCAGGCAGCTGTCATTTTTGGCGGCCTGGCATTGCAAAACGGCAGGGTCGAACTTGCAGGACGCCGGGTCTGACACCAGGCCGTCTTTCACGCCGTCTTGCGCGTCGCACGCGGCCAGAATGCCGTCGGACAGCAATTTCAAATCGGCATTGCCCAAGGCCTGGCTGAGCACGGTTTTGCCATCCGCGCCAACCGGTGCGATCGCGTTGAAGGCCTGGGTGTCCCACGCTGCGGCTATGGTGGCTCCGCTGGAAACGCGCATGGCTGGGGCCATGGCAATCACGCCGTCAAAATAGCTGGGGAAGCGCTGGGTGAACATCATGCCTTGGCGGCCCCCGCCCGAGCAGCCAATGAAGTAGGACTTGTCCGGTCCTTTGGCGTAAAACTTCTGGATGATGTCTTTGGCGGTCACCGCCACCCGGTCGTGCGCGTTGTAGGCGTTGTCGGTGCGGGCGATGGGGTCAAAGCCAAAATCAGCCGTTGGCCCCTGGTGGCCGGCGTCGGTGGTGACCACCGCAAAGCCTTTGTTCAAGGCGAAGGTGGGTGAGGCCTGGGGGCCAATGGCAGGGCGGATGATGCCGTCATTGCCGCCACCGCCCTGGTACAAAAAGCGGCCATTCCATTGGGTCGGCAGGCGCATCTCGAAGCCGATGAAATACGGCTTGCCGTCCTGGCCTACCCGTTCATTCATGCGGCCGCTGACGCGGCAGTGCGCGGCCAGCACCGGGCCTGTGGTGGCTCCTGGCGGGCGCGTCACACCATCGGCAATGGCTTCAGTGGTCAGGGTCATGCCGGCCGGTGCCTTGGCCGCCAGCGTCGCACAGTCGCGTGTTTGGGCCTTGGCGCTGGCAGCCACTGCCGCCAATGCCAGGCACACGACCGACACGGGAAAATTGCAATGAAACATGGTCAGCCCGGGAATTGAAAATTATTGACAGGCAAAACTGGCCGCGTCATTGATGTCGCCTGAACCTTTGTAGCGAACCTGTTTTGGGTAGGGGCACAGTGGCCGGGTGCGGGGTTTGCCGTTGCTGACCCAGTTGGCAGGTACATCGGGATTGACACCGGTCAGGGCGGTGGCGATCACCTGGTCGGGTGCCTGGCCTTTTTCGACCCAGTTGACCATGGCGGTCAGCATGTCGAACTGCTCGGTAGCGGGGCCGCCCTGGCAGTGGTTCATGCCGGGCACCGGGAACAGGCGGGCAAAACTGTCAGCCTTGCCGGCATGATTGCGATCCAGTGCCTCATACCAGTTGCGTGTGTCATTGAATGAGAACACCGGGTCGCTGGTGCCGTGGTAGACCATCAGCTTGCCGCCTTTGGCTTGCAACTGCCGCAAGGCGGACGCGTCGGGTGGGGTCATGAACTGCACGGACGATTCCTTGAAGGTCTCGTGGGTAGCAAATATTTTCGGTGCGTCAATGTCAAAGTTGTATTCCATCAGGGACTTGATCAGCGCTGGCGGGTTGCCTGCCACCGGCTTGGGTGGCGTGGTGAAGGTATAGGCCAATGAGCCGCCACCCAAAACACCAATGATGGGCAAACCGGCAATTGGCCCTTGCAATTTCCAGGAGCGCCAGCTACCAAAGCCGATTTGCGAGGCACCCACGCCGGCATCCCATGGCCAGTCGGCATAAAGCTGTTCACCTTTGCTGTTGACAGGGCCTGCGAACACTTTTTGCAAGGCGATGACTTGCGGTGCACTCAGGCATTGCGCGGTCTTGCCGGCAGTGCATTGCAGTGCTTTGACGTCAAAGGCTTTCTGGCAGGCGGCAAGGTTATTCACCATGCCATCCACCAGGCCGTCCAGGGCATCGCATTTGTCCAGCACCGCATCAGCCAGCAGTTTCATGTCAGCGGGCGGGAATGCAGCCTTGACATCCGGGTTGACGGCGCTGAAAGACTGGATGTCCCAGGCATGCTGCACTGCGGCCTTGGGCAGGTTGAAGCCGGGGTTGCCAGCGATGAGGCCGTCAAACTGGTCCGCATACCTCGATGCCGCCACCATGGCGTGCCGCCCGCCGTTGGAGCAACCCATCATGTAAGAGGTTTTGGGCGGTTGGCCATAGTGCGACGAGATCAGCTTTTTGGCCATGGGTGCCAGCGCGCCGTTGGCCTGGTAGCCGTAATCAAGCCGCGCCTGCGGGTCCATGCCGAACAGGTTGCCGCCCACCAGGCCAACCACCGGTCCGCTCTCTGCGGTGTGGCCTGCGTCGCTGGACAAGACCGCAAAACCCTGCATCAGCGCGTTGGTGGTGGCCGCACTGGACACGTTGCCAACCGCTGGCGGAACCACTCCATCTGCACCGCCATTGGCCTGTAGCAAAAAGCGCCCCGACCAGGCAACCGGCAGGCGCATCTCGAACCCGATGGCATAGGGTTTGCCATCTGCGCCGGTGCGCTCGTTCATTTTTCCGCTGACCTTGCAGTGCGCCGGCATTGGCAGCGGGCCGGCCATGCCTGGCACCGTAAGGCCCGCAGGCACCGATTCCGTGGCAGTGAGGCGCACGTTGCCATTTGTTGTTGACGCTATAAAATTAGAAGCTAACTGAGTACATTCCACGGGGACTGTGGATGCATTTGACTGGTAATTGGCACAGGAGGCCACGAACAGCAGGGCGACCGCCCCAGCGACAGGAATCAAACGGGCGGAGATCGGTGCGTGCATGTTGGCTTCCAATGTTGTAGATCAGGACTCAGCCGTAAAGCCAATGCGTTTGACGTAGCCGCCCCACAAGTCGGAGTCCGCCTTCACGGTTTTGGCGAAGTCCTCGAGGCTGGCAGAAACGGTGGGTACCAGACCCAGCGGCGCGGCAAAATCTGCCACGTCCTTGGCGACGATCAAGCCTTTGAGCGCGTCGCTCATGCGGTTGGCGATGGCAACCGGGGTTTTGGCGGGCATGAAAAAGCCAAACCATTCTTCCATGGTGAGTTCAGGAAAGCCTTGCTCCGCATAGGTAGGCACGTTAGGCGCAAATCGCGAGCGGGTTTTGCCTGTGACTGCCAGCAGGCGGATTTTGCCGGCCGGCAGGTGTTGCAGGTAGTCGCCAATGGGGGAAGAGAAACAGGGCAACTGGCCACCCAGCAGCTCGATGATGGCCGGGCCCGAGCCGCGGTAAGCAACCTGCTTCATGTCGGTGCCGGCCGCTTTGTCCAGCAGGGCTGCCACCATGTGGGGCATGGAGCCTGCGCCCGGAGTGCCGTAGTTGCCCATGTTGGGGTTGGCTTTGACCCAGGCGATGAATTCCTTGACGTTGGTGACCGAGGCCGGGACCGCCGGGCCCACGCCCAAACCAAAGGCCGTGAACAGGCCGGTGCTGATGGGCAATACGTCGCTGGGCTTGTATTGCAGCTTGGGGTAGCTGTGCGGATAAATCGTGATCATTGAACCCGGCGTGAACAGCATGGCCGTGCCGTCGGCTGGCGCATCACGGACCGTCAACACGCCGATCTGCCCACCCGCGCCGGGTTTGTTCTCGACGACCACGTTGGTGGCGTAAACGCCGCGCAGTTTTTCGGCCATGCGCCGCGCAAACGCATCAGTGGTGCCGCCCGGCGGAAAGCCGACAATCATGCGTAGTGTGTCAATCATGCCTTGAGCCCGCACCAAAGAAGCAGGAAATGCTCCTAATACAGTAGCGGCAGCAGCGATTTGGGTAAATTGGCGACGTGTGGTCATGGAGGACTCCAGGTGGGATGAACCAGTGAATGAACTGACGAGTTGAGGGGAAATGGCGGCTTGGCTGAATTGACGGCGTTGCATAAAAATCTCCAAAGAAAAGTTGAGGTATTTTGAACCGGACAGTCGAGCTTGTTACTGCGGGGAAACCATGTGGGGCGCTGTGCCCGCGTGCAAAGCATCGACCAGCGCCGCCCGGTGCTTGAGCACCGCGCGCTGGTTGATAGAACCCTTGTCGGTGACTTCACCCAGGTCGATCGAGGGCGGCTCGGTCAGGATGATGGCGCGGGCGATGCGCGTGGCGCTGCCGGTCGAGGTTTTGGCCAGCCGTGTGACCAGTTCCTGCAACCATTGCCTCACGGGCGCTGACGCTGCCACCTCGGCCAGGCTGGCCTGCGCACCCAGGCCGCTCAGGCCGCGCAGTTCGGCGGTCGGGAAAAACATGGCACCCACGTCACGCAGATCCAGCCCGGTGATGACCGCGTCTTGCACATAGGGTGCGCCAGCGGTGGTGATCTTGCTGCGCAAGGGTCCCACACTGACAAAAGTGCCGGTGTTGAGCTTGAAGTCTTCGGCAATCCGGCCATCAAACCGCAGGCCCTGGTGGTGGTCATCTGGGTCAATCCATTTGACTGCGTCGCCGGTGCAGAAAAAACCTTCATCGTCGAAAGATTCAGCGGTGGCCTGTGGGTTGCGCCAATAACCCGGCGTGATGTTCGGGCCGCGGTAACGCACCTCGGTTTTGTCGCCCAAGGGCACCAGTTTGAGTTCGAGGGCTGGGCAGGGCAAGCCCAGGTCGCCGGCTTTGGAATGCGGTGTGGTGACAAACAGGCCAAACGGGCTGGACTCGGTCATGCCAAGGCCTGCCGTCATCACCACACGTTCGCCAAACTCGGCTTCGGCGCTGGCGTACAGGCTGTCCCAAATGGGCTGCGCCAGGGAGGCACCGGCGTAAAAAAGCTGGCGAACGCGGCTCAAAAAATTGCGCCGCAATTGTTCGTCAGACGTCATGGCGTTGGCGATGGCCTCAAAGCCGACTGGCACGTTGAAGTACCAAGTGGGCGAGACTTCACGCAGGTTGCGCAGTGTTTCGCCCAAGAGTGCGGGCGTGGGTTTACCGTCGTCGATGTACAGGGTTCCGCCGTTGTGCAGGACCATGTAAAAGTTGTGGTTGCCGCCCGCGGTGTGGTTCCAGGGCATCCAGTCGACCAACACCAGCGGGTCTTGCGCCACAGCGGGCATGGACTGCATCATTTGCTGCTGGTTGGCGCAGATCATGCGCTGGGTGTTGATGACGGCTTTGGGCAGCTTGGTCGAGCCGCTGGTGAACAGGAACTTGACAATGGTGTCTGGCCCGGTGGCCTGCATTGCCAAATCGACCGCTGGCGTGGGTTTGACTGCCAATAGAGAGTCAAAATCGATTAAAGTTCCCGTGTATGCTGGATAGTTTGCTACACTATTTATAACAACCTCGGTGCCCATCGGCACGACGGTTTCGATCGCGCGGCCATATCGCGCCCAGTCGGATGCGTACACCATGCCGGGTGTCAGCGTGTCCAGCACATGGCGCAATTTGTCAAAGTCCTGGCTGACGACGGAATAGGCCGGCGACACGGCACAAAACGGCACGCCCGCAAACATGGCACCCAGGGCGAGCATGGCATGTTCCAGGCCGTTTTCACTCAAAATGACCAGCGGCCGGTCTGCGTTCAAGCCGCGATCCAGCAAGGCCTGGCCGATGCTGCGCGCGGCGTCCAGCGCCTGTTTGAAGCTCAGTGTTTTCCATTGACCGCCTGCGGCCGGGTCGCGCCGTGCGTACAGAATCCGGTCAGGCGCGGTGTTGGCCCAATGGACGAGCCGGTCGGTCATGCGGTGTGCGTAAGGCAACAAGGCCTGGTCCGCCGTCAGGAAGGTGGCACCCTGGGCCTCATGCACTCGCGCACGGGTCACGCCGAACTTGAAGTCGCGGAATTTTGGGCGGGTGTTGCTGTGCATGTCAGTCGCCTATTCAGTTGCCGATTCCGGTGGGTTTGACTTTGGGTCCCGTGCCATCCAGAAACGCCCGGACACGGGCTTTGGCCTCGGGGGCGGATTGCACGACGGACGACATCAGCGCCTCCATCAAAAACCCGTGGTCGGCGGTTTGCTCTGCGATGCGGGGCAGGGCGTGCATCAACGCGTAGTTGGTCATGGGCGCGTTTTGTGCGATGCGCTCGGCCAGCTCGATGGCCTTGGCCAGCGCCTGGCCGGCTGGCACGTGGTACTGGGCGAAGCCTCTGGCGACGCCGTCAGCGGCTTTGTAGACACGCCCGGTCATCATCATGTCCATCACCGTTTGCGCACCCACCAGCTTGGTGATGCGCACCGAGCCGCCACCGCCGACAAAAATGCCGCGCGAACCTTCGGGCAAGGCAAAAAAAGTGGTGTCGTCGGCCACGCGAATGTGGCACGAAGTGGCCAGCTCCAGCCCGCCGCCGACCACGGCACCATGCAGCGCCGCGATGATAGGCACCTGGCCAAACTCAATCGCCGTGAGCACCTTGTGCCAGGAGCGCGAGTGGTGCACGCCGTCAACCGCGTCCATCTCTTTGAGCGAACTCAAATCAAGGCCGGCGCAGAAGTGTTCGCCTTCGCCGTCAATGACCACGGCCTTGGTCGTTTCCGGCAACTCATCAAAACGTTGGCCAATGGCGGCCATAACGCCATCGCTGATGGCGTTGCGTTTTTTCGGGCGGGTCAGGCGGATGATGGAGATCGCACCCCGGTGTTCAACGGAAACGTCGCTCAAGGTGGCAATGGGTTTGGCAAACATGGTGCGTATCTATTCAATCAAAGGGTAAAAAAAAGCCACGAGAATTCAAAAGGTTATAGTTAATAATCAATTTTGACTCTGTTTGCGGCGGACAAAATCAGTATTTACCCCTATCGCGGGCTGTGTGCCCATCGAGGCGTTGGAAAACAAGTCGGCCAGCGTGCGGCGCAGCCAGATGTTCCCCGCGTCCAGGTTGAAACGCTCATGCCAATGTTGTTTGACTTTGTACGCTGGCAATGGGACGGGGGGCTCCAACACCCGCACCCGCTCCTGCAACGCCAGGGCATTGCCCAGCAGGCGTGGCACGATCACCAGGAACTCGGTTTGCGCCACGACGCGAGCCACGCCAAGGAAGCTGGGCACCCGCAACACGGCGCGCCGCACAATCTTTTGGCGGGCCAGCACCTTGTCAACCACGGCGTGGCCGGTGGCGGCGCTTGTGACCAAAATATGGCCCTCTGCAGAAAAGTTGCGCACCGTCAGTTTGGCCCGGATACGGGGATGGTCGAGGGCCGCCAGGCAAACAAAGTCTTGTGCAAACAGGGCCTGCTGGTAAAAGCCCGCCTCCAGGTCGGGCGTGAACCCGATGGCCAGGTCGGCCTCTCCGGATTCCAGGCGGTGGCGGCTGGCGGCAGAAATTTGGTCAACTGCAAGCGTCAGCCCAGGGGCTTTTATTTGCAAATACGTGATCAACCGGGGCAGCAAGATGATCTCGCTGATGTCTGTCATGCACAGGCGGAACTCGCGCACGGCCGTGCCTGGGGAAAACGCATCCGGCCTGCCACGGGCCTTTTCAAGGCGCGTCAAGGCTTCGAGCAACTCGGGGTAGATCGCCTGCGCCCGGGGCGTGGGTTCCATGCCTTGCGAGGTGCGGATGAACAAGGGGTCTTCAAAGTGACGGCGCAGCTTGTTCAGCGCCAGGCTGGCGCTGGGCTGCTCAATGTGCAGCGACAGCGCTGCCCGCGACACGCTTTGGGTTTTGTAGACTTCAACGAAGACGCTGAGCCAGTCCAGGTCAAGCTTTGCCATGGCGGCAGTGTAATGTTCTATATCAAAAAAGCATACTGAGTATTGACAATTTGACTTTGACGCAATAGTCCAAGCCTGCGACAGTTGGGGCAAATCAAGAAACCCAGGGAGATTTCGTGGCGGGCCGCGGGCAGTATTTGCCTGCACTGCAACACCTCTAATGAAGCTGCGCAGTTGCAAGCCCCGAATCTAAGGAAAGAACAAAATGCAATTTCACCTCAACGGATTTCGAACCGGCGATCCAGGGCTTCTGGATGCCGCCACGGGCGTGCCGACCTCGGCGAGCTCTAATCAGCCCTCGGGGAATGCGCTTCCCGTTGACGCTGATGTCTTGATCATCGGATGCGGCCCTGCAGGACTGACCCTCGCCGCGCAGTTGGCCGCCTTCCCGGACATCCGCACCGTGATCGTCGAGCAGAAACCCGGCCCCTTGCAGTTGGGCCAGGCCGATGGCGTGGCGTGCCGGACGCTGGAAATGTTCGAGGCCTTCGGTTTTGCCGAGCGTGTCTTGAAAGAAGCGTATTGGGTCAATGAGACAAGCTTCTGGAAGCCTGACCCCGAACAAGGCGCTGGCGACGTCAGCCGCATTGTGCGCAGCGGGCGCGTGCAGGACGTGGAGGACGGCCTATCGCATATGCCGCATGTGATCCTCAACCAGGCGCGCGTGCACGATTTTTACCTTGAAACCATGCAAAGGTCGCCTTCGCGGCTAGTGCCGCATTACGACCGCCGTCTGGTGGGCCTGGAGCGTGCACCCGAAGCTGTGCCGGATGGCCCATCCGCCTACCCTGTCACCGCCCGCTTCGAGCGGCAAGACGCCGGGCGCGAGGGGCAAGTCGAGACCATCCGCGCCCGTTACGTCATTGGTTGTGATGGCGCGAGAAGCCAGGTGCGCCAGTCGATGGGCCGAGTGCTGAAGGGCGATTCCGCCAACCATGCCTGGGGCGTGATGGACGTGCTGGTGGTCAGCGACTTTCCTGACATCCGTTTCAAGTCGCTGATCCAGTCCGCCAATGAAGGCAGCATCCTGGTCATCCCGCGTGAGGGCGGCTACCTGGTGCGCGTGTATGTGGAGCTAGACAAACTCAAGGTGAACGAACGCGTCGCGGCCCGCAACATCACCATTGAGCAGCTGATTGCAGCGGCCCAGCGAATCTTTCATCCCTATACCCTGGATGTGAAAGAAGTGGCCTGGTGGTCAGTCTATGAAATCGGCCAGCGCCTGTGCGACAAGTTCGACGACGTTGACCCCCCCCAAACGGATGGACAGGCCACACGCCTGCCGCGCATTTTCATTGCGGGCGATGCCTGCCACACCCACAGTCCCAAAGCGGGGCAGGGCATGAACGTCTCCATGCAGGACGCCTTCAACCTGGGATGGAAGTTGGTGGCCGTCTTGCAAGGGCGCAGTCCGGCCAGTCTGTTACACACCTATTCTGCCGAGCGGCAAGCGGTGGCCAAACAACTGATCGACTTCGACCGCGAATGGGCTGCCATGCTCAGCGCGCCTTTGCAAAAGCCTGGTGAGGCACCAGGCACTGGCATGGACCCGGCCGAGGTGCAGCGTTACTTTGAGCAGCATGGCCGCTACACGGCGGGCACTGCAACGCAATACCAAGCTGCGCTGCTGACCGGCCCATCCACCCACCAGCCTCTGGCCTTGGGCCTGGTGATCGGAACACGTTTTCACTCCACGCCGGTGGTTCGCGTGGGGGATGGCAAACTGATGCAGCTAGGCGCGGCCCTGGCGGCGGATGGCCGTTGGCGTCTGCTCGCCTTCGCGGGAGCGGGCGACGACGCGGGGCCTTCATCGTCCGTCGGCAAGCTGTGCCGCTACTTGGTTGAATCGCCGCAGTCTCCGCTCAAGCGCTACACCCCGCCAGGCGCAGACCCGGACGCCGTGTTTGATGTGCGGGCAGTGTTTCAGCAGAGCCACCGCCAATTGGCCATCACCGCCATGCCCGAGTTGCTGTTCCCGCCCAAGGGCCGCTACCGGCTGCGTGACTATGAAAAGGCATTCTGTGCGCTGGACGATGCGAAACAGAACATCTTCACCCTGCGGCAAATAGACCGAGAGCAGGGTTGCCTGGTGGTGGTGCGGCCCGACCAGTACATCGCGCACATCTTGCCACTGTCCGACACTGCTGCACTGGCCGCGTTCTTTGACGACTTCATGCGGCTTGCCTGAACGCATCCTGCGCCTTTTGCTTGTCACGATGTCCCACTGCATCCAACCGGGCACGGTGAGCGGGCGGACCCCCACCGGCCCGCATCACCGATTGGCCCACTTACTGCGCTTGCAAATTGATCGATTTGGCAATGGCGGCACCACGGGCCGCTTCTTTTTTGTAGAAGGCATCGAGTTGCTGCAAATTCATGGGTTCAGCAATCACGGTGCCTGAGGCTTCTATGGTCTTGCGCACATCTGGGTTGGCCAGTGCGGCATAGGCTGCTTTGTGAATGGCAGCCAACGGGGCCTCTGGCATTTTGGTGCTGGCCTGCAGGCCGATCCAGATGCTGAACTGGTAGTCTTCAAATCCTTTGGTGAGGCGCGCGGGAGGCAGCTTGGGCAGGCGCGCGACCGACTCGTTTGATGCCACTGCCAGCGCCTTGATTTGGCCACCGTCAATTGCACCCAGCACCGGGCCAACCAGCGGCACCACGGCAAAATCAATCACGCCGCCCATCAGGTCTTTCAGGTAGGGTGCCAGGCCGCTGTAGGGCGCATGCAAACCCGTGGCACCGGCGTTGTGCAGGGCTTTTTCTGCCATCAGATGGTACAAGGAGCCAATGCCAGTGGAACCAAAACTCAGGGGCTTGTCGGCCTTTTTGGCATAAGCCACAAATTCTTCGAGCGTGTTGACGGGCAGGTCTTTTCTGACGGCGATGGCAATGTTGGTGTGGCCCACCAGGGCGGCCATGCGCATGTCTTCAGGTTTGTTTTTGGCTGCCGCAAGCCCCAGGGGGGTGTAAATCAGTTCCAGCGGCGAGCCGGCCAGAATGGTGTAACCATCAGGCGTGGCGTTTGAGGCCTTGAGCACGCCGAGTGAGCCACCTACACCCACCACGTTTTCGACAATGACGGGCTGGCCAAGGGTATCTTGCATACCTTTGCCCACCGCACGGCCCAACACGTCCGAGCCACCGCCCGCCGGGAAGGCGACGATCATCGTCAGCGGTTTGCCGGGGAAGTTCTGTGCTGCGGCAAATGGTGCCAGCGCGGCTATGCCCGTGCCCAGCAGGATGTTTATCCAGGATTTCATGGTTTGTTCCTCAATTCTTTAAAGTTGATAGTCACTATGGACTGGTCGGGTTGAAATGCGTCGCTGCTGACCAGACCGCGGGCATTGTAGAAATCGAAACCGGGCCGGTCCGGCCACAAAAACTAGCCACAAAATGCAAAGTCAACCTCGGGTGTCAGGCCGCTCACAATGCGGGCAATGCTCTTGCCCGAACCGCAGGCATGTGTCCAGCCCAGCGTTCCGTGGCCCGTGTTGAAAAACAGGTTCTTCAATTTGCTTTTGCCAATGATGGGCACATTGCTGGGGGTGGCCGGTCGCAGGCCAGTCCAAAAGCTGGCCTGTGTCGTGTCGCCCGCGCCGGGGAAGAGCTGTTCCACGCGGCGCACGATGGCCTCGCAGCGCACGCGATTCAGGTCGCGGTCGTAACCATTCAACTCTGCCGTGCCAGCGATGCGCAGGCGGTCGCTGCCCGGTCCGGTCAAACGTGAGAACACCAGCTTGAACTCGTCATCGGTCAAGCTCACCTGATGCGCCATGCTGGCGTCTTTCACCGGCAGGGTGACGGAATACCCTTTGGCTGGATAAATCGGCAAACGAATGCCCAGCGGCGCGGCGTAGATCGGGCTCAAAGACCCCATGGCCAGCACGTAGGCATCTGCGCGCAGCCGCTGGAAGCGCCCTTCGCTGTCCGTGGCTTCCACGTGGTCGATCTGCTCACCGGCTTCGCGCAATGCCGTGATGGTGTGGCTCATCAAAAACTTGACGCCGGACGCCTCACACAGCTTGACCAGCTCGCGCGCAAAACGGTTGGCATCCCCCGATTCGTCTTCGGCGGTGTAAGTGGCGCCGGCCAGTTGCACCCGGATGTGGGCCAGGGCCGGCTCAATTTTCACGGCTTCGTCGGCGCTGATCACCTGGCGCTCGCAGCCCAGTTCGCGCATTTGCAAGGCGGGGCCCTGTGCGCCATCAAACTCTTTTTGCGAGGTGTAAAAATGCAAAATGCCCTGCGTGCGCTGGTCGTATTGCAGGCCGGTGTTGCGGCGCAGCTCTTGCAACATGGCACGGCTGTAGGTGCCCAGGCGCACGATCTGCGCGATGTTGTGGCGCGTGCGCGCGGGCGTACATTCGCGCAAGAACTGCAAGCCCCAGAGCCACTGGCGCATGTCGGCGCGCAGCCGAAACAGCAAGGGCGCATCTTCTTTGCCCAGCCACTGCAGTAACTTCAGTGGCGCGCTGGGGTTGGCCCAGGGTTCTGCGTGGCTGACCGAGATTTGCCCGCCGTTGGCAAAGCTGGTCTCGGCCGCCGGATTCGCCTGGCGATCCACCACGGTGACGTCGTGGCCGAGTTGAGACAAGTAGTAGGCCGAACTCACGCCGAGCAGACCGCTACCAAGGACGAGAACTTGCATTTGAGAGCCTTGTAAGTGAAGAGGCGGCATGAAACAATCGTATTTTGCTACAAAAAAAGTAGCGTACGAATTTGCCATGCACTGCCGCTCCCCCTGTCCTTGGTACCTGAGAGTTTCACTGCGGTGCCACAACGGCACACAGCTTGCTCCTTCGGTGCGTTGTGCCTTGATGCTCAAAACACAACGGCTCTCCAGACGGCCTTCAACAAAAATAGGCAGTGGTGGTGACCTGAGCGTTCATGGGAGTTTGCGCCTTCGGTGGATGAAGCCAGCAATATACTGCCTCATCACTCTCCTGCCTACATGAATTATATTGCATAAACTGCAGCTTGTTACTATCAGCTTTTATTCTTTTAATTTTTCTCAACCTTTCAGGAGACAAGCATGGCCAGCAGTCCGCAAAACCCCTTCGGTGACGTCACCAAAATGCTCGAAAAATTCAAGGTGCCCGGTGTGGACATGAGCGCCATCATCGAAGCCCGCCGCAAGGACATCGAGGCGGTGGTCGAGGCCAACCAGGCAGCGATGGAAGCCATGCAGGCCATGGGGCGCAAACAGGCTGAAATGCTCAGCGCTGCGATGCAGGAAATCCAGGAAACGACCAAGTCCTTGGCAGGCAGCGCGGGTGATCCGGCCAAACAGACGGCCATTGCCAAAAAAGCCTTTGCCAAGGCGGTGGCCGACGTGAAAGACCTGGCCGACATGGCCCGTAAATCACAAGCCGATTCCATGGCCAGCATCACCAAACGGGCCAACGAGCACATGGCGGAAATCAAGAAAATGATGACGCCCAAATAGGCCATGACGACGGGCCATTCGCCCGTCGCTTGGCCCCGCCATCCGAACAGGCTGTCAAACCCATTTCCATTTTCACATCAGCTGACCTCATGGACACCAAAAACCTGATCGCCATCGACACCCACACCCACCTTGAGGTGTCATGCCGCAACCCGTTTGACGCCTACGGCGAAGAATATGACCGCGCGGCGGACAAATACTTTCGCAATGCCAAACGCCCCACCATGGACGAGACGATTGCCTTTTACCGCGAGAAGAAAATCGGCTTCGTCAATTTCACTGTCGACGCCGAATCCCAAATGGGCCGGGCCCGCATCACGAATGAAGAAATTGCCGATGCCGCCGCTGCCAACAGCGACATCATGATTGCCTTTGGCAGCATTGACCCGCACAAAGGCAAGATGGGTGGCCGCGAGGCGCGTCGCCTGGTGGAAAACCATGGCGTGAGGGGCTTCAAGTTTCACCCCACCGTGCAGGGCTTTTTACCTGCAGACAAGATGGCCTGGCCGATTTACGAAGTCATCAATGAATACAAGCTGCCGGCCATCTTCCACAGCGGCCACAGCGGCATTGGCAGCGGCATGCGCTGCGGCGGCGGCCTGCGTTTGCAAAACTCCAATCCCATGCTGCTCGAAGACGTGGCCATCGCCTTCCCGGACATGCAAATCGTGGTGGCGCACCCGAGTTGGCCGTGGCAGGACGAAGCCATTTCACTGGCCTTGCACAAGCCGAACATCTGGATCGACCTGTCCGGCTGGAGCCCCAAATATTTTGCGCCGCAACTTGTCCAGTACGCCAACACCTTGTTGAAAGACCGGATCTTGTTTGGCAGCGACTACCCGCTGATCACGCCCGACCGCTGGATGGCAGACTTTGAAGTGGCAGGTTTCAAGGACGACGTGAAGCCCTTGATTTTAAAAACCAATGCCATGAGGCTGTTGGGGCTGTCCTGAGTTCCTGGCCTTTGGGCAGCGCAATCTCCTGCAATGGCCGGCCCGATGAAATTCATCGCGACACTGGCCGACATTGAAGCGCTGGAGTCGCAGCCCTACGAATTGTCGGTGCCGGCCGGTTCGACGTATGAACTGATTCAACGGGCCGCCGAGCGATTCCCCCAGCGCCACGCGTTTCGATACCTGCCCGATGGCGACTTGGCCACTGCGCCGCGTTGCATACGCTACGCAGACCTGCTGCACAACATCAACCGCGCGGCAAATTTATTTCGCTCGCTCGGCGTGGGGCCCCACGACGCGGTGGCCATCCTGGCACCCAACATGCCTGAAACGCATTACGCGCTGTGGGGTGCCCAGGTGGCGGGGCGGGCTTGCCCCATCAACTATTTGCTGCACGCCGACCACATTGCGGCCTTGCTGAAAGCGGCCCGTGCGAAAGTGATTGTGGCCTTGGGCCCGAATGACGAACTGAAGCTGTGGCCGACAGTGGAAAAAGTCCATGCACTGACTGGCTTGCCTGTGCTGCAAATTCAGCTGGCCGACGATGTGGCTGGCGGTTTCCTGGTGTTTCAGAGTGAAATGGGTCTTATGTCCCCGTGCTTAATGGATAGTATGCTGCATAATTTAGAGCATTCTGGCCATCGCATCGCGGCCCTTTTCCACACCGGTGGCACCACCGGCGCGCCCAAACTGGTCTTGCACACCCATGGCAACGAGGTGCACGCCAGCACGCTCGCGCCGCTGTTTTACGGCTTTGACGAACACACGGTTGAGGTCAACGGTTTCCCGCTGTTCCATGTGGCGGGCGCTTTTGTTTATGGCCTGGCCCTGCTGTCAGTGGGGGCCACCCAAATATTGCCGACCTTGAGCGGCATGCGCAACGCGGCATTCGTCAAACACTACTGGCGGTTTTGCGAGCGTGAAAAAGTCACGGCGCTGGCCTGTGTGCCCACGGTGCTGGCCACGCTGGCAGGATTGGTCGTAGACGCAGACATCTCAAGCGTCAAGGTCGCTTACACCGGCGGTTCCCCTTTGCCCATTGAACTGGCCGCACAGTTTGAACGCAAGCTGGGCATCCCGGTGCGCAATATTCTGGGCATGACCGAAAGCGCCGGCCTGGTGGCGATCGAGCCCGCCGCGTCGCCGCGCGTGCCGGGCTCGGTCGGCCTGCGCCTGCCGTACACGCAGGTGCGGGTGGTGCCCTGGCGAAGTGGGGCCGCTTGCCTGGCCGAAGATTGCGCCGTCGGTGAAACGGGTGTCGTCGTCATCCATGGCCCGCACGTCAGCCCAGGCTACAGCGACCCGCAATGCAACGCAGGCATGTTTGCAGCCCTGTCCCAATCCGTCGGCCAGCTCGACGTGTCTCCTGGCCGTGTTATCGGCCCTGACTTCGACGGCACGCACACTTCAAGGATGATTGACGCATCGAAGGAGCCGCTCCCGATTGCAGAGCATTGGCTGGTCTCTGGCGATCTGGGCCACATCGACGCGAAAGGCCGCATTCACCTCACGGGACGGGCCAAAGATGTGATCATTCGGGGCTCCCACAACATCGACCCTGGCTTGGTTGAAGACGCTTTTCTGGCCCACCCGGCCGTGGCGCTTTGTGCCGTGGTGGGCGAGCCCGATGCCTACGCGGGCGAATTGCCGGTGGCCTTTGTCACCTTGAAACCCGGCTTTGCCATTGCGCCGCAAACCCTGCTGGCCGACGTGGCCCCAAGTGTTTATGAACGTCCCGCCGTGCCCAAGCGGCTGACCCTCATCGACGCCATGCCGATGACGGCGATTGGCAAGATCTTCAAGCCCGCGCTGCGTCTGAAAGCCATTGACGTGAAGTTGACGGAAATGCTTGACGGCGTGGCACCGGGTCAAACGGTGTCCGTGCATTCTGAAGACAGGCCCAGCGGCCAGGTGGCGGTGATTGCCGTTTCCGGTGTCGATTCAACATCAATTCGCGCCGACATCCAACTGCGACTGGCGGCTGTCGCGACACGTTATGACATAGTGTTTGAACCCAATGAAGACGGAAATGATGATGAAATGGAATTCGAGGTGTTGCGGGTTTAGCGCAATTTGTGAAATTCAGACCAGCAGGAATACTATTGCTATGAAAAATGTATCTAGCTATGCAGCAAAGACAGGAGCTTTAGTCCTTTTTTACCTTGTGGCTGCAGCCCAGGCGGCGCTGGGGCAAACGTTTCCATCCCAAAACCTGCGCCTGGTTGTGCCATTTACCGCAGGCACCGGCATGGACACCATCGCCCGGGCGGTGGCACCCAAACTGGCTGAGCGCCTCGGCCAAAATGTCGTGGTGCAAAACGTGCCAGGAGCCAGCGGCAACATTGGCACCGACCAGGTCGCCCGGGCAAACGCAGACGGCTACACGCTGCTGGTCGGCGCCAACACCATGCTGATGGCCTCGCAGCTTTACGCCAATGTGCCGTTTGATCCCCTGAAAGATTTTTCGCCGATCTCTATGGCCGCTTACGGCAGCTTGATGCTGGTGGCCAACCCCAAGACCGGCATCAAGACGGTGCCGGATTTGTTGGCGCAGGCCCGCGCCAAACCGGGCGCCATCAACTACGGTTCACCGGGCATCGGCACGCCGCACCACATGGCGATGGAGTTGTTCAAAACCCATGCCAAGCTTTTCATGCTGCATGTGCCTTACCGGGGCACGGCCGGTTACACGCAAGATCTGCTGTCGGGTGAAATCAATGTCGGCTTTTTGCCCGTCCACATTGCCCAGGGCTTTGTCTCGGCCGGCAAGCTCAACGCGCTGGCCGTCGGCAGCAGCAAACGCCACCCGGTCGCGCCTCAGGTTGCCACCCTGGAAGAGTTGGGACAAAAAGGGGTTGAAGTCGACATGTGGTACGCCTTCATGGCACCAGCCAAAACGCCAGCACCCGTGGTGGCACGGCTCAATGCCGAGATCAGCGCCATCCTGAAGTTGCCTGAAGTCGCCTCGCTCCTGGGCCGTGCAGGCCTGGACGCCGTGTCGTCGTCGCCCGAGGAGTTGGGCCGTGTCATGCGCAAAGACTACCCCCGCTGGGGCGAGGTGATCCGCACCAATGGAATCAAGGCTGAATAGTTGGCTGACCCAGCCGGAATCACTGTCCCCACCGCAGTGGCTGCCAACGGGTTTGCACGGCCATAAACTGATTTTTCGGGATGAAGTGCAAGGCGCACGGAGCGCAGCAACCGGAATGCACTTCGGGTGCATGAGGATTGTGAGCACCGCGCAACGCCGCAATTCGCCCGACAAATCAGTTTATGGCCGCGCAAACAAAAAAAAGGGCTAGTCTTGCGACTAACCCTTTAAGGGATCCCTGAACCTAGAGGTTTCGAAAGGATCCGAGGAGACAACCATTAAGAACTTGACTCTGCAATTAAGTTCCCGAAATCTGATGAGCAAAGTATGTCAGGGTTTTCCCGATTTTGCGAGAGTCGCCGCTCCAAAAAGTGGTTCAATTTGAGACCAAATTCACAAAGTGGCGGCTTGATTGCCTGGAGTCCCTGTGTGTGTGACAGCGATTTGAAAAATTAACGCTTTTTGCTGACCGTTTTGGAAGCATCGACAGCGTTGGCAGCCACAGTGTTGAAATTGGCTTCAGCAGCGTCGGTGGCTTGTTTCACGGCCTTTTGCACAGATTCCAGTGCGTTGTTGGCAGCGGAGACGGCGCTCTTGAACACGGCCACAGCGGTTTCAGAACCGGCAGGTGCGTTTTTAGCAGCGGAGTCAACCACATCCGCAAATTTCTTCTGGGCAGCGGCAGCCTGGCCTTCGAAGGCTTTGGTGAACTCGGCGGTGGAGCCTTGGGCGATGTCATACAGGTGACGGCTGTAAGCAGCGGTCTTTTCAGCCAAAGGCTGGAACAGGCCGGCTTGCAGAGCCATCAGCTCTTGCGCGTCTTTGACGGACAGGATGGACTTGGCGGTGTCGGTGGCTTCTGACAAGGCAGCTTTGGAAGCGGCCAGGTTCAGTTCAACCAGTTTTTCAACGCCTTCGAAGGCTTTGCTGGTCAGGCCGAACAAGGTCTCGAAATTGGCTTTGTTGGAAGCGACGACTTGGTCTACGGTAAACATAAAAAAATCTCCAGTTAAAGTGATGACAATGAAAAAAATATCTGCCCCGTAACCTCTGTCTTCAACGTGTCCAGCCGGTCTGGATTCGGTTTATGTTGCAGTGCAGCATGGCCTGAATTATAGGGTTATCCCGATGTTGTGCAAGTCTTTTATGCTGCAATGCAGCAATTTAGATGGTATTTTCTAATACCGGCAGGTGTCATACCGCTGTCATAGGGGCAACTTGAGCGCGGCCAGAGGGTGATGTGAGGGTGATGTGCGGGCGATGTGAGGGTGACGTGAGCGCTATATAAGGTGAAATGAAGGTTTTTTACTCGGCTCAATTTGTCTTGCCGCTGCCCGTGGGGCATCGCTTCCCCATGCCGAAATACGCCCTGTTGCGCCAGCAGTTGGAGGCGTTATGCCCTGATGTGGTGTGGCATGAAGCACCCCGTGCCAGCGACGGCGAGCTGGCGCTGGCGCATACACCCGCCTATGTGGATGCCATTTCAAGTGGGCGTATCAGCCCGGCGGCGATGCGCGAGATCGGGTTCCCCTGGAGCGTCGGCATGGCCGAGCGGGCGCGCCGCTCGGTAGGCGCGACGGTCGCCGCCTCGCGTGCGGCCTTGTTTGACAAATCCAGCGGCGGCATCGCGGCCAATTTGGCGGGCGGCACCCACCACGCCAGCGCCAGCAAAGGCAGCGGGTTTTGTGTCTTCAACGACGTGGCCGTGGCGGCCCGAATGGCGCAAGCCGAATGGGGCCGATGGCATGGCAGCCGCCAGCCCTTGCAGGTCGCCGTGATTGACCTGGATGTGCATCAGGGCAATGGCACAGCGGGTATCTTCAAAAGCGATGCGTCGGTGTTCACGCTGTCGATACATGGCGAGAAAAACTTCCCGTTTCGCAAAGAAGCCAGTGACCTGGATGTGAACTTGCCTGACGGCTGCGCCGATGCCGACTACCTGAACGCGCTGGACCTGGCGCTGGATGAGCTTGAGCGGCGCTTCCTGCCCGGCCTGGTTTTTTTTCTGGCCGGTGCCGACCCGCACGAAGGCGACCGCCTGGGGCGACTGCGGCTCAGTTTTGATGGCCTGGAGGCCCGAGACCGCCGCGTGATGGACTGGTGCCATCAGCGGCGTATACCCCTGGCCCTCACCATGGCGGGTGGTTATGGGCGGGACATCGCCGATACTGTGCAGGCCCAGGTCAACACCTTTCGTGTGGCGCTGGCTTACTGGCACCGCTGGCAAAATCGCAGGGCCACTTTTTGAAATCAACCACCCATGACCGCCCCTGAACACCACCCCGACATTGTTGATGCCGCCATCACCTCGCGCATGTCAGCCCGCGCCTTTACCCCGCAAAACGTCAGCCGTGAGACCATTGCCGAGCTTTTGGCGGTGGCCAGCCGCGCGGCCTCTGGCACCAACACCCAGCCCTGGAAAACCTATGTGTTGCAAGGCGCCACGCGCGCCGGTCTGGTGGCCAAAGTCTGCGCCGCACATGATGCGGTGCGCGCCAACCCTGAGGCGGCCAATGAGTACCGTGAGGCGTACGACTATTACCCGACAAAATGGGTCAGCCCCTACATTGACCGCCGCCGTGAAAATGGCTGGGGCCTGTACGGCCTGCTGGGCATTGGCAAAGGCGACAAGGACAAAATGCACGCCCAGCATCAGCGCAACTACAGTTTCTTTGATGCGCCGGTGGGCTTGATGTTCACCATCGACCGCGTGCTGGGCCGGGGCAGCCTGGTGGATTACGGCATGTTTCTGCAAAGCTTCATGGTGGCGGCGCGCGGGCGCGGCCTGCACACCTGCCCGCAGGCGGCCTGGAACCCGTTCGCAAAAATTATTCTGCCGCACATTGGCGCGGCCGAAGGTGAAATGCTGGTGTGCGGCATGGCGCTGGGTTATGCCGACGAAGCCGACAAGGTGAACCGCTTCCACACCCCGCGTGAACCGGTGTCCGCGTTCACCACCTGGCTCGATTGAGCCTGAGCTTGAGCTTGAGCTGGACGCCCTTGCTGACCCAGGCCGTCAGCGGGCTGCTGAACGGCATCAGTTACGCCACCACGCTGTTCCTGATGGCGGCCGGATTGACGCTGATTTTTGGCGTGACGCGCATCGTCAACTTTGCCCACGGCAGTTTCTTCATGCTCGGCGCGCTGTTCACCGCGCATTGGGTGACGAACTGGTTCCCCGCCTGGGGCGAGAGCGCCGTCCTGTATGCATTTGCTATGTTAATGGGAGCTATCTGTGCAGCATTGGCAGGGGCTTTGGCTGAATTTTTTTTGCTCAGGCGAATGTACGGCGTGCCCGAGCTGTACCAGCTTGTGGCCACCTTTGGCCTGTCGCTGGCCCTGCACGACGCCATGCGCTGGGGCTTTGGGCCCGATGAAGTGTTTGCACCGCGTTTCCCCGGCTTGAAGGGTTCCGTCGACCTGGCGGGCGAGTATTTTCCGCAGTACCAGCTGCTGTTGATTGTGCTTGGGCCACTGGTCTGGCTGGGTCTGCACGGGCTGCTGAACAAAACCCTGTTTGGCCAGCGCCTGCGGGCCGCCACGCAAGACCGCGCCATGCTCGACGCGCTGGGCGTCAACCCCAAACCCCTGATGCTGGGCGCCGTGGTGTTGGGCTGCGCCCTGGCAGGCCTGGGCGGCGCCCTGCAATTGCCGCGTGAACCCGCCACCTTGCAGATGGACACCAATGTGCTGGTCGAAACCTTTGTGGTGGTCGTCACGGGCGGGCTGGGCAGCATCACCGGCGCATTCATCGCAGCCGTCGTGATTGGACTGGTGCATGCGTTTGGAACCACGCTGTTTCCGCAATCCACCCTGGTGCTGGTTTTTTTGACCATGGCGCTGGTGCTGGCCGTTCGGCCCCTTGGCCTGCTGGGCAAGCCGCACGACGCGCCGCCCCGTGAAGTGGCACAGAAATTCATGCTAGTCCCCGTTAACAGGGCCTATGCCGCGATGGTTTATGTCGCTTTTGCCACAACTTGCGGCATCGCCTGGTGGGCCGGTGACTACTGGCGGTCACTGGCTGCAGACGCTTTGATCCTGCTGATTTTTGGCATCAGCCTGCAAGCGGTGATGGCGCTGGGCGGCTTGGTCAGTTTTGGCCATGCCGCATTTTTTGCCCTGGGTGCCTACGGTACCGCGCTGGCCAACACCCTGTGGACGGCGTCATTGCCGCTGGCGCTGGCCACCGGGTGTGCAGCGGCGCTGACAGTCGCGGCGGTGTTTGGGGCAGTGGTGGTGCGCAGTGCCGGCGTCTACCTGGCGATGTTGTCGCTGGCGCTGGCCCAGGTGGTGTGGGCTGGCGCGTCGCAGTGGGTGGGCCTGACTGGCGGCGACAACGGTGTGATTGGCCTGAACTTGGTCACCCCCGACACCTTTGGCCTGTTCTACGTCGTGCTGGCGGCCCTCGCGCTGCTTGCCGTGGCGGTCATGGCCCGCTTGGCCCGCTCGCCCTTTGGCGCGGCCTTGCAGGCGGTGCGTGATGCACCCACACGCGCCGCTGCCAGTGGCTTGGGCGTCGGTTGGGTCAAATACCGCATGTTTGTTGAAAGCGCGGTGCTGGCGGGTTTGGCCGGTGGCTTGTTTGCAGCGCACAAAGGCGCAGTGTTTCCGTCTGTGGCCAGTGTGTCCACCTCGGTCGACGCCTTGCTGGTGGTACTGCTGGGCGGCGTCCACCAATTGTGGGGCGTGGCCGCCGGCAGCGCCGTGCTGGTGTGGGCGGGCGCTGAACTGGGGCGGCATTTTGAATACTGGCGTGGCGCCCTGGGCCTGTTTGTGATGGCAATCATGGTCATGTCCCCGTCAGGGCTTCTTGGGCTGCTACAAAACAAGAAGCAAATGGAATGGCCATGGCGATGACGGCAAAAGCGTCAGCAAGCCAAAACCCGGTGCCCGCAGGTTTGCACGTGAGGCAGCTGGTCAAACACTTTGGCGGCGTCAAGGCGGTCAATGGGGTGAGTTTTTCTGTGGCGCCGGGTGAATGCGTGGCGCTGATCGGCCCCAACGGCGCCGGCAAATCAAGCTGTTTTGCCTGCATTGCCGGGCAACATCCGGTGACCTCGGGCACCGTGGAATGGGCCGGGCAGGCCCTCAACGGCTGGCCGGCCGCGCAGCGGATGCGCGCTGGCGTGGCCCGCACCTTCCAGGTGGCGCAAAGCTTTGAGGCTTTGACAGTGCTACAAAATTTGCAGCTGCTCAGGGCCAATGCACTGGGACTCAGCGCCTGGACGGCTCTTAAATCCGTTGAAATTGACGACTGCATGGCAGGGTTGGCGCAAGTGGGTTTGCAGGCGCAAGCGCAGGCAGAGGTGACGGACTTGCCCTATGGTGCCAAAAAACGGCTGGAGCTGGCCATGGCGCTGGCGGGCATCGCGACGCCGCGCGGCCCGGTTCAGACCGCTTCCAGCCAGCCTGGCGCAAGTGCAGTCCCGGCACCCAGACTGCTGTTGCTGGACGAACCCGCCGCCGGCTTGAGCAGCACCGAGCGCCATGACCTGATGCGTCTGGTCAAGTCCCTGTGCGCCCAGGGCATTGCGGTGCTGTACACCGAACACAATATGGACGCCGTGTTCGGTGTGGCGGATCGGGTGCTGGTGCTGATCGACGGCTGCATTGCCGCGGAAGGGTCACCGGGCGAAATTGCCCAAAACCAGACCGTGCAGAGGCGCTACCTGGG
>JANYCG010000112.1 GCA_025360385.1 Burkholderiales bacterium
TTGGCCGTGCCGCCAAACTTGGCTGACAACACCGTGGTGATGGCCGCTGTCAGGGTGGTCTTGCCGTGGTCGACGTGGCCAATCGTGCCCACGTTGACGTGGGGCTTGGTGCGTGTGAATTTTTCTTTTCCCATTTTTCAAACTCCGATAAATGACAAATATAAAACTGGTGCCCATTCCGGGAATCGGACCCGGGACCTCTCCCTTACCAAGGGAGTGCTCTGCCACTGAGCCAAATGGGCTTTTCTTTGTCAAAAGACCGTGATGCGGCGTTGTTCGACCTGGCCGCGCCAGAGCGCTGTCTGGCGCTCTGGCGCCTTGCCTCACGGTCTTTTGACAAAGAAAACTGCTAACTTTTCGACCATCAAAATTCAAAAACCCGAATTCAAATACCAACCGACCAACCTGGAGCGGGGTAGGAGAATCGAACTCCTCGCTTTAGCTTGGAAGGCTAAGGTATTGCCACTATACGAACCCCGCTTACAAACCCGCCCAAAACCAATTTACCGACTTATTTAGTCACTATTTCGTCACTGGTGGAGAGGGCTGGATTCGAACCAGCGTACTCGTAAGAGGGCAGATTTACAGTCTGCTGCCATTAACCACTCGGCCACCTCTCCTTTAGTGAACCTCGGATTATGCCACGAAATTGATCAATCTACTTCACCAAATGATTGGGTCAATGCCGTGCGCCATCAAAAAACGATTCGCCTTCAAAAAATGGCCACAGCCGATGAAGGGTGACGGGCCACGCAGCGCCGACAGTGGTGATGGATGGTTGGCTAACAAAACAAGGCGCGATGCCAAGCCCGATGCGCCGCCGGCTTGGTCAGCCGTGAGCAAAGCTTGTTTGGCCTGCGCATGGGCGCCCCACAACAGCAACACAACAGCCTGCTGTTGAGTCCAGACAGCTTTGATGATTTCGTCAGTAAGCGCTTCCCATCCTTGTCTGACATGGCTGGCGGGCGCACCCTGTTCGACAGTCAGGCAGGTATTGAGCAACAGGACGCCCTGCTTGGCCCAACGATTCAGCGAGCCATCCACCCGCGGGGGCCCGGCCGAATTCTGCGCAGTCAACACAAATTCAGCGCTAGCTTGCGTTTCAATGGAAGCTGGGTGCGTCGGCAAACTCAGACGGACCAGCGCCTCTTCAGCGTACACCCGCGCAATTTCCTTGTAGACATTGCGCAAAGACGGCGGCACCGCGACACCAGGTGGCACCGAAAACGCCAAGCCATGGGCCTGGCCTGGCCCGTGGTAGGGGTCCTGCCCCAAAATCACGACTTTGACGCTGGCCCTGGGCGTGAGTTCAAGCGCCTTGAACGGCTGCGACGGGTAAACAACGGCCCCAGCGGCGAGCCGTTTTTGCATGAATTCGCCGAGATTTTGCGCCGCGCTTGATGCCAAAAATCTGTCCATCAGCGCTTGCCAATCCGCTGCGACAGGCCAGTTGTGGGGTTGCCACGCTTTCAAATTCACAATGAAAAACTTAAATAACTTTAAGACGGAAATATTAGGAAGAAATATGGAAAAAGTTCCTTAATATATTTAATAGTATGCTATTAAATATATTAATATTTCCTCAAAAATTAACCCAAATTGCCAATTAAACAAAGTTAAATTGAAAATATTGAAGCCAAAGCGACACCTGGATCAGGTGCCCGCATAAAGGCTTCGCCGACCAAAAACGCGCCCACCCCCGCGGCACCCATGCGCAACACGTCATCCCGCGTGTGGATACCGCTTTCCGTCACCACCAGGCGCGTGCCCGCGCTCAACTCGGGCATGTCGCGCACCAGTTGCAACGTGTTGTCCAGCGAAACATCAAAGGTCTTCAGGTTACGGTTGTTAATGCCAATCAGGGGCGTTTTGAGTTTTAAGGCCCGTTCGACCTCAACGCGGTCATGGGCTTCAACCAGCACCGCCATGTCCAAAGCCTGGGCAATTGCTTCAAATTCAGCCATTTGCCCATCGTCCAGGCTGGCGGCGATCAGCAAAATGCAATCAGCTCCCATGGCGCGGGATTCGTAGATTTGGTAGGCGTCCACCATGAAGTCTTTGCGCAACACCGGCAACTGACACGAGGCCCGGGCCTGCTTGAGGTAGTCCGGCTGGCCCTGAAAAAACTGCCGGTCTGTCAGCACCGACAGGCAAGCCGCGCCAAATTCGGCATAACTTTGGGCAATGTCGGCGGGAACAAAATCTGCACGCAAAATCCCTTTGGACGGACTGGCTTTTTTGATCTCGGCAATCACGGCCGGTTTGCCGGCCGCCATCTTGCTGCGCATGGCCCCGACAAAATCGCGCGTCAACACGCGGGATTCAGCGTCGGCCCGCATCGCCGCCAGCGGCGTTTTTTTCATCGCTGCGGCGACCTCGTCGCGTTTGACGGCAACGATTTTGTCCAGGATGTCGGTCATGCGGGCTGGCCTTTCAAGACTTGGGAGATCGCGACGAGCTGGGTCAGTTTGGCCTTGGCCGCGCCGGTTTCAACCGCCGCACGGGCTTTTTCGACGCCCTCCCGGATCGATTGGACGACATTGGCCGCGTACAAACCTGCCCCGGCGTTGAGGATCACGATGTCTTTGGCGGCACCACTCTGGTTGTCCAGCACCCCCATCAGCATGGCTTTGGACTGCTCGGGCGTGTCCACCTTGAGCGCCCGGTTGCTGGCCATGACCATGCCGAAGTCTTCGGGGTGGATTTCATATTCGGTGATTTCGCCGTTTTTCAACTCGCCCACCAGCGTGGCTGCGCCCAGGCTGACCTCGTCCATGCCGTCGCGCCCGTACACCACCAGCGCGTGCTCCGCGCCCAGGCGCTGCAAGGCACGCACCTGAATGCCCACCAGATCCGAATGAAAGACGCCCATCAGGATATTGGGTGCGCTGGCCGGGTTGGTCAACGGGCCCAGGATGTTGAAAATCGTTTTTACGCCAAGTTCTTTTCGAATCGGGGCCACGTTTTTCATGGCCGGGTGGTGGTTGGGCGCAAACATGAAGCCGACGCCGACGTCGTCAATGCAACGCGCGATGTGTTCGGGCGACAGGTTGATGTGCACGCCCAAGGCCTCCATCACGTCGGCGCTGCCGCTTTTGCTGCTGACGCTGCGCCCGCCATGTTTGCTGACCTTGGCCCCGGCTGCAGCGGCCACAAACATGGCGCAGGTGCTGATGTTGAAGGTGTGGGAGCCATCGCCACCGGTGCCCACAATGTCGAGCAGATGGGTTTTGTCGGTCACATGCACTTTGGTCGAGAACTCGCGCATCACCTGCGCGGCGGCGGTGATCTCGCCAATCGTCTCTTTTTTGACGCGCAGGCCGACAATCAAGGCGGCCATCATCACGGGTGAGAGCGCGCCAGCCATGATCTGGCGCACCACGTGCAGCATTTCGTCATGGAAGATCTCGCGGTGCTCGATGGTGCGCAAGAGCGCATCCTGGGGGCTAATTTGGTGGCTGTTGAGCATGGTGAAAATTTTAAGTGATTGATTTAAAAAACTTGTTTTGAATTTCTGGTGGCAGGCATGCGCACATCAGGCCACCTTAAAAAATGCGTGGATCGCCGCCAGCGCCTGCTCAACCCCGGCTGCATCCACGTCCAGATGCATGACAAACCGCAGGCGGTACAAACCTAGGACCAACACATCGCGCGATTTGAGAAAAGCCATGAATTCGGCTGATTTCTCGCGTGCGGGGCCAATCAAATCGACAAACACGATATTGGTTTGCGGGGCCGCCACCGCCAAGCCGTCGACACCGGCCAAGCCTTCGGCAAATTGACGCGCCAAGGCGTGATCCTGCGCCAGCCGCTCTACATGGTGGTCCAACGCGTAGATGCCTGCTGCCGCCAAAAAACCGACCTGGCGCATTCCACCGCCCGCCATTTTTCGGATGCGGTGGGCCTTTGAAATCAAGGCGCGGGAGCCGCACAATACCGAGCCCGCCGGGGTGCCCAACCCCTTGCTCAGGCAGACGGACACGCTGTCAAAACACCGGGCAATGCGCCGCGCCTCCAGGTAAGCGTCCGTGCCATTGCCCGCCGCCTGCGCCACCGCCGCATTGAACAGGCGCGCGCCGTCAAGGTGGCTGACAAGGCCGCGGGATTTGGCAAGCTGAGTCGCTTGTTGCACATAAGCAAATGGCAACACTTTGCCGCCAAAGGTGTTTTCCAGCGCCAGCAAACGGGTGATCGCAAAGTGCGCGTCGTCAGGCTTGATGGCGGCGTCGATTTCCGCCAGAGCCAGCGTGCCGTCCGCCTGGTGCTCCAGCGGCTGCGGCTGCACGCTGCCAAACACCGCTGCGCCGCCGCCTTCCATGCGGTAGCAGTGGGCGTGTTGGCCTACGATGTATTCCTCGCCGCGCTGGCAGTGGGAAAGAATCGCGCAGAAATTGCTCATGGTGCCGGTGGGCACGAAAAGCGCCGCTTCAAAGCCCAGCATGGCGGCCAGTTTGTCTTGCAAGGCGTTGACAGTCGGGTCGTCGCCAAACACATCGTCGCCCACTGCCGCCGACATCATGGCCTCGCGCATGGGCGGTGTCGGGCAGGTGACGGTGTCGCTTCGGAAATCGGCGATTTTGTACGAACTGAGAGTCATATAGGCCTTATGTTCCCGTGATATCTACATAGTTAGCTACAAATTAAATAGCTGACGTTTGCCTCGAATCTGCTTTGAGCATGCCCGGCAACCGGCCAGTGTCAGGCCAAAAAATTCTTCAGCATGGCATAGCCGTGTTCCGTCAGGATGCTCTCCGGGTGGAATTGCACGCCTTCAATGCGAACCTCATGCGCAAACCCTGCTTGGCGCACACCCATGATTTCGCCGTCGTCCGTCCAGGCAGTCACTACCAGCTCAGCGGGACAGGTGGCGCGCTCGATTGCCAGCGAGTGGTAGCGGTTGACGGTGAATTGCGCTGGCAGGCCCGCAAACACGCCCTCTTGCGTGGTCTCGATGACACTGGTTTTGCCGTGCATCAACTGCTGCGCCCGGACGATCTTGCCGCCAAACGCCGCGCCGATGGCTTGGTGCCCCAAGCACACGCCCAAAATGGGCAACTTGCCCGCAAAGTGCCGGATGGCTTGGACTGAAATGCCAGCCTCGGCGGGTGTGCAGGGGCCAGGCGAAATGCACAAACGGTCGAACCCTGTGGCTGCAAAACGTTCTTGCAATTGGGCCACGCTGATCTCGTCGTTGCGGAACACCTGCACCTGTGCGCCCAACTCGCCAAAATACTGGACGATGTTGTAGGTGAAGCTGTCGTAGTTGTCGATCATTACGAGTTTCATTCCAGCCCCTCCTCAACCAGTTCCGACGCGCGCAACAGCGCCCGCGCTTTGGCTTCTGTCTCTCTCCATTCCAGTTCGGGCACCGAGTCGGCCACCACCCCGGCGGCGGCCTGAACGTAGAGCACTTCGTCCTTGATGATGCCGGTGCGGATGGCGATGGCGACGTCCATGTCGCCGGCAAAACTCAGGTAGCCGCAGGCCCCTCCGTAGATGCCGCGTTTGGTGATTTCCAGCTTGTCGATCAATTCCATGGCGTGCACCTTGGGCGCGCCCGTCAGGGTGCCGGCCGGGAAGGTGGCCTTGAGCACGTCCATGCAGCCAAGTTTGCGGCCATCCGGCGCGTCCGCCAGAATGCCTTCGACATTGCTCACGATGTGCATGACGTGGCTGTAACGCTCGACACTGAAGGCTTCGGTCACCTTGACGCTGGCAATTTTGGCGATGCGGCCAATGTCGTTGCGGGCCAGGTCGATCAGCATGACATGTTCAGCGCGTTCTTTGGGGTCGTTCACCAGCTCCTGCTCGGCCGCCAAGTCCAGTTCAGCACTGGCACCGCGGGGGCGTGTTCCGGCAAGGGGGCGAATTGTGATCTTCTGATCATTTCCAGTGTTCTCCTGACGCACCAGAATCTCGGGCGAGGCGCCGACCACGTGGAAATCACCAAAGTGGTAGTAGTACATGTACGGCGACGGGTTGAGCGAACGCAGGGCGCGGTATAGGCTCAAAGGCGATTCGGTGTAACGTTTTTTGATGCGCTGGCCAACCTGCACCTGCATGAAATCGCCCTGGGCGATCAGCTCTTTGGCGCGCTCAACCGCAGCAATGTAATCGGCTTTTGCAAAGTCGCGTTCGGCCGGGTAACTTTGGCTGGGTTTGATGGTCGGCGCGCTGACGGAGTATTTGAGCTTCTCTTTCAGCTCGCGCAAGCGTTTTTTGGCATTGGCGTACGCCTCGCTCAAGCCGGGGTTGGCGTAAACGATCAGGTACAGCTTGCCCGACAGGTTGTCGATGACGGCAAGCTCCTCGCACTGAAGCAACAAGATGTCCGGGCAACCCAGGGTGTCGGGCGGACAACTTGCCACCAGCTTTTTTTCGATGTAACGCACGGCGTCGTAACCAAAATAACCTGCCAGCCCGCCGCAAAAGCGCGGCAGGCCAGGACGCAGCGCCACCTTGAAGCGTTTTTGGTAGTCGGTGATGAAGTCCAGCGGGTTAGTGTGGGCGGTTTCCACGACCACGCCATCCGTCACGACCTCGATTTTTGTTTCTGCACCAAAACCGCTGGCCCGAACCAGGGTTTTGGCGGGTAAACCAATAAAACTGTAGCGGCCAAAACGCTCACCACCGACGACAGATTCGAGCAAAAAACTGTATTTGCCGCCTTGCGACGAATGCGCCAGCTTCAGGTACAGGGACAGCGGGGTTTCCAGGTCGGCAAAGGCTTCCAGCATCAGGGGGATGCGGTTGAAACCCTGCGCGCTCAGGGATTTGAATTCAAGTTCGGAAATCATTAAAAGAGCCTCCAGCAGCTCACCTCAGTCCTGCGTGTGCATGCGCCTTGCGGGGCGCGACATACAGGCGGGGTGTTCATTCAATTCAATGCCTCCAGTGGGAGGCGCCAAGGGCACGGTGTGGCAAAAACCAACGCGTGCGGATCAGGACAGTCGACGCTTGGCCAACTTTCACGTTATCGCCAGGGCCAGGCTCCCCGGTCGCTAAACCCCGTGATGTCTGTGTGATGAATGAACATGGCTTGAGTGTAGCAAATGGGCCGCCACGGGCTCACCCCATGCCCCCAACACGCGCCGCTCCAATGGAAAAACATGTTGCATTTCAGCGCTAGAGGAATATATTGTGTTTGGTGCATCCCCCCTTCCCAGAAAGGTTGCAAGAATGAAATTTTTCAAATCCCTCGGCGGTGCCATGTTCGCCGCACTGGTCTCAGTGTCAAGCCTGGCCGCGACGGTGGAGTTCAGTGGCGTCAAGCTTGAAGACGCCGTTGACGTGCGTGGCAGCAAATTGCAATTGAACGGCGCCGGCATTCGTTACAAAGGGCCGTTCAAAGTTTATGTTGCAGGCCTTTACCTTGGCAAAAAAGCCGGTACGCTGGATGAAGTGGTCAACCAGCCGGGTTTCAAACGCATGTCGGTCACTATGGTGCGCGACATCGACGCAGGCGAACTGGGCAAATTGTTGACCCGTGGCGTTGAAGACAACACCGGCAAGGCAGAAATGTCCAAGCTCATCCCCGGCCTGATCCGCATGAGCCAGCTGTTTTCAGACCACAAAAAGCTGGTGGTGGGCGACACTTTTTCGATTGACTGGGTACCCGGCACAGGCACCCTGGTCACGGTCAAAGGCAAGGTCGAGGCGGATCCGTTCAAAGAGGCTGAATTTTTCAAGGCGCTGATGTCGATTTGGCTGGGCAGCACTCCGGCTGACTGGAAGCTCAAGGACGGCCTGTTGGGCGTCAAATAAGGCCTTTTTTCAGATCAGGTCAAACGCTGTGCCCGCTTGAGCAGCGGCAGCGCCGCCAAAGAATCCACACAGGCGAGCGCCGGGCCGCGGGTAACGGGCAAGCCGTGGTTGTAGCCATAGGTGACCAACATCACCGGGCAGCCGGCGGCATGCGCCGCCATGGCGTCGTTGGCCGAGTCGCCAATCACCAAAGTGCGTGCGGGCACCGTGCGCAGCGCATCGCAAGTTTTCAGCACGGGCAAGGGGTCGGGCTTTTGCCGCTCGAACGCATCGCCGCCAAACACGTGCTCAAAATAGCGTGCCAAACCCTTGGCTTTGAGCAGTTCGACCGCAAACACGCCGGGCTTGTTGGTCAGGCAGGCCAGGGTCAGCCCAAGTGCATGCAGCTGCTCCAGCCCCTGGACGACACCCGCGTAGACGTTTGAATACAGCCCGTTGACTTGCCTGTAATGCATTTGGTAGCGGGCCAACGCGGATTGGAAAAAACTCGAATCTTCGTCATATTCAAAAATAGTAGCAAACTGTTCAATATCCACGGGAACATATGGCCTATTGACTGCCATTTTCACCAAATGCGCCGAACCTTTGCCGATCCACCGTGCAACTTCGGCCCGAGTCACTGGGGGCAGGCTCAAATCGACCAGTGTCAGGCTTAAGGCCGCGACAAAATCGTCCAGGGTGTCGATCATGGTGCCGTCCAGGTCGATGATGGCGGCATCCAGGCTGGCCACGTCTATGTTCACGTCTGTGTCTGTGTTCGCGTTCGCGTCGGCAATTGTTTGATGCTGCATTTTTTAATTTGAATACAAAAATCAAAGAAAAATCACTGATTTTTAGGTGTATTTTGAAAGTTTTTAGATTTTGTATGCAAAAATTGAACTCAAGTCACCTGCCCAATCCTTGCTTTTCCTACTGACGCCATCATGCTCAATCTCGATTTTCACCCCACTGGCCGTCATTTTTTGCAGATCCCTGGCCCGACACCCGTGCCCGACCGCATTTTGAAGGCGATGAGTTACCCGACGATTGACCACCGGGGACCAGAATTCGGCGCATTGGGCAAGAAAGTGCTAGCGGACATCCAAAAAATATTTCAGACGCAACACCCGGTGATGATTTACCCGGCCTCGGGCAGCGGCGCCTGGGAGGCCGCCTTGTGCAATGTGTGCAACCCCGGCGACCATGTGCTGATGGTCGAGACTGGCCATTTTGCGTCGCTGTGGCAAAAACTCGCGGCCCGGTTGGGTTTGAAAACTGAGGTCATTCAGTTTGAAGGGGCCGATTCGGTGCTGCCCAATGCCCCAGCGTGGCGCCAGGGCGCACAGCCACAGCAAATCGAAGATCGCCTGCTTCAGGATGCGCAGCATGCAATCCGCGCAGTCTGCGTAGTGCACAACGAAACCTCCACTGGCGTCACCAGTGACATCGCCGCTGTGCGCCGCGCCATCGACAAGGCAAAACACCCCGCCTTGCTGATGGTGGACACCATCTCCGGCCTGGCCAGCGCACGTTACGAGCACGATGCCTGGGGCGTGGACGTCGGCATCAGCGGCTCGCAGAAAGGCCTAATGTTGCCGCCAGGCATCAGCTTCAACGCCTTGTCACCCAGGGCCATTGAGGCCAGCAAAATCGCCCGGCTCCCGAAAGCCTATTGGGGCTGGGACGAGATGCTGGAGACCAACCCGGCGGGTTATTGGCCGTCCACCCCCAACACCAATTTGCTCTACGGATTGAGCGAAGCCTGTGACATGTTGCTGGGCCACGGCCTGGAGGCGGTATTTGCACGCCACAGCCGCTGGGGTCAAGGCGTTCGCGCCGCCGTCAACGCCTGGGGCCTGCCGATTCAATGCGCGGACGCAGCTTTGTATTCCCCGGTGCTGACCGGCGTCTTGTTGCCGCCAGGCGTGGACGCCGATGCGGTGCGCAAAATCATCTACGAGCGGTTTGACTGCTCGCTCGGCACCGGCTTGGGCAAACTCAAAGGCCGCATGTTCCGCATTGGCCATTTAGGTGATTGCAGCGACCTGACGCTGATGGCGGCGCTGTCGGGCTGTGAAATGGGCTTGAAACTGGCCGGCGTCAAGCTGGCAGGTTCGGGTGTCTTGGCGGCCATGGACCATTTTGCGGCGCACCCGGTGGTTTTACCAATGCAAAAGCTGGCCTGAATCGTGCATGATGGGAGGCTAATGTCTGCTTTCTAACTTCATTTTTTAGGACACCCCGTGAAATTGCCATTGCTTACCCGACTGCGCACCACTGGACGCAACGTTTTCGCCACTTTGCTTGCCACTGTTGCAGGCGGCTTTTTGCTGGCCACCAGCGCCCACGCCCAAATGGCGCTGGATGAGGTGATGAAAGCAAAAAAAATCACCATCGCCATACCCACTGATTTCCCGCCCTACGGCTTTGTCGGCACAGACCTGAAACCACAAGGCCTGGACATCGACATGGCCAACTACATTGCCGCCAAAATGGGTGTCGGCATTGAGCTGGCCATCGTCACCAGCGCCAACCGCATCCCTTACCTGCAAACCAAAAAGGCGGATCTGGTGATCTCAACGCTGGGTAAAAACGCCGAGCGTATGGCCGTGATTGACTTCACTGCGGCCTATTCGCCGTTCTTTCAGGCCGTTTTTGCGGCCAAAACCATGAATGTGAAAAACTTTGCTGACCTGGGCGGCAAAAGTGTTGGCGTGACGCGTGGCGCGATCGAAGACCAGGAATTGACCAAACTGGCCCCGGCCAGCACCGACATCAAGCGTTTTGAAGACAACAATGCCACGGTGTCGTCGTTTGTGTCAGGACAGGTGCAGTTGATTGCCACTGGCGCTTCCGTCGCTGGCAACATGATGGGCAAAAACCCACAACTCGGCACCGAGTACAAACTGTTGCTGAAAGACTCACCTAATTTCATTGGCGTCGGCAAGGGCGAAGACAAGCTGCGCGTCAAAGTCAATGAGATCATTGCTGAAGGAAAAAAGAACGGGGATCTGGACAAACTGGCCATGAAATGGCTGGGTCGGCCGATGGGTGATTTGCCCAACTGAATCCACCTGTCCGGCGGCGCTTTTTAACCCCGACCAAGCCGAGGCAAGGTGCTGATTCAACTTGATTTTGCGGCGGTCCTGAGCCAGTGGCCGTTTCTGGCCAAGGGCGTCTTGTGGACGGTTAGCCTGACGGCGATCGCGGCTGTGTTGGGGTTGGTTGCCGGCGTTGCATTTGCCTGGGCTAGGTCAAATGGCAGCGCATGGCTGAAGTGGGTGGTTGGCACCTACGTCGAGCTGATCCGCAACACACCTTTCATCGTCCAGCTGTTTTTTGTCTATTTCGGCTTGCCAGCGGCAGGTGTGCGGCTCTCGCCTGAAGTGGCGTCCATCCTCGCGATGGTGATCAATTTGAGCGCCTACGCCACCGAGATCATCCGCGCGGGGATCGATGCGACGCCCAAAGGGCAAGTCGAAGCAGCCTTGAGTCTGGCCCTGTCGCGCCGTCAAATATTCATTGACGTCATTGTGCCGCCTGCGCTGAAGAAAGTTTGGCCGGCGCTGGTCAGCCAGATCATCATCGTGATGCTGGGCTCTGCCGTATGCGGGCAGATTTCGACGCAGGAATTGAGTTACGCCGCCAACCTGATCCAAAGCCGCAACTTCCGCGCCTTCGAGGCCTACATCATCGCCACGCTGATTTACCTGGCGCTGGCAGTGGCCTTGCGTCGACTGCTGAACTGGGCTGGCCCCCGATTTTTGTTCGGTCGATAAATGGCCCCCAAACTTGCCACTTCGTTAACCGCGCGTCCCCGCAGGAGGACGGCATCTTTCTTGGGGCAGCCCGGCGCGGCGCTTCACCATGGTTGAATTCACCCTCTGGGATATTTTTCGCAACCTGCTGGAGGCAGCCCGCTGGACGGTAGCGCTGTCGCTGGTGGCGTTTGTAGGGGGTGGCGTGGTCGGTGCGCTGCTGCTGGTTCTGCGCCTGTCCAATGCCAAAGGCACCAGCGCCTTCGTCGGCGGCTACGTCCAATTGTTTCAAGGCACCCCGTTGCTGATGCAACTGTTTCTGGCTTATTTTGGCATCGCCCTGTTTGGCATCAAGACCTCGGCCTGGGTCGCCGCGGCGTTTGCACTGACGCTTTACACCAGCGCGTTCCTCACAGAAATCTGGCGCGGCTGTGTGGCGGCAATTCCAAAGGGCCAGTGGGAGGCCGCGCAAAGCCTGGCTTTGAGTTTTGGCGAGCAGTTGCGTTACATCGTGCTGCCGCAGGCGCTGCGCATCGCCATTCCGCCCACCGTGGGGTTTTTGGTTCAGGTGGTTAAAGGCACGGCACTCGCGTCCGTCATCGGCTTTATTGAGCTGACGAAAGCCGGCACCATGATTACCAACGCCACCTTCAAGCCTTTTGTCGTGTACAGCTGCGTGGCGCTGTTGTATTTTGTGCTGTGTTTCCCAATCAGCCTGGTTGCCAAATCGCTGGAACGAAAATTCCAGCCCAAGTCTTGAGAGGCCCCTTCATGCAGCCCATGGTTGAGATCAAACAACTGCGCAAGTCCTTTGGTGCCAATGAAGTGCTCAAAGGCATTGATTTGCAAGTCGAGTCCGGCGAGGTGATTGCCATCATTGGCAAGAGTGGCTCGGGAAAAAGCACACTGCTGCGCTGCATCAATGGCCTGGAGCAGTTTCAAAGCGGCAGCCTCACCGTAGACGGCAAACCCCTGTTGCACAACAACCCCGCCGCCATGCGCGCCCTGCGCCAGCGCGTCGGCATGATCTTTCAAGGCTTCAACCTGTTCCCCCATCTGACCGTGGGCAAAAATGTGATGCTGGCTCCCAAGCTGGTGAAACAGACTTCTGCGGCAGACGGTGACTCGCAGGCCCGCCGTTTGCTGGACCGCGTCGGTCTGGCCGAAAAATTTGATGCTTGGCCAGACCAACTCTCAGGTGGCCAGCAACAACGGGTAGCCATAGCGCGGGCGCTGGCCATGGAGCCTGCCGTGTTGTTGTGCGACGAAATCACCTCCGCACTGGATCCAGAGTTGGTTGGCGAAGTGTTGCGCGTGGTCGAAAGCCTGGCGCAAGAAGGCATGACGCTGCTGCTGGTGACCCACGAAATGAGTTTTGCCAAACGGGTCAGCAACCGCGTGATCTTCATGCACCAGGGGCGGGTGCATGAAATGGGGCCGCCACAAGACTTGTTTGGCAACCCGCAGACCCCAGAACTCAAGCAGTTTCTGTCGTCCCTACACGATTGACTCTGCCATAATTTACGCTAAGGGCCTGAGGGCCCCGCCGCGACAAAGTCCAGACGGACGGCCAGGGTTCTCACGCAGCCATTTTCAAGCCCCAGGCAAAAAGCGCCGCTTGCGTTGAAGATTCAATCAAAGACAAAACATGCCTGCCCCCGACCAAAGTTTCAACCCGTTCGACCATTCGAAATGCAGAATTTTGGTGTGTGACGATTCCACCGTCGACACCACTTATCTGGCCCACCTTCTGGAGCGGCTCGGTTATGCGGATGTCATCAGCCTGTCCGATTCGCGCCAGGTCATGCCCATGGTCAAATTTACGGCGTTTGATCTTCTGCTGCTGGACATCAGGATGCCGTATTTGAATGGGCTGGACATCATTCACCTGATCCGCGAACAATTCAGCGCGCCCGAATTGCCGATTCTGGTTATCACCGGCGTCGATTCAATTGAAACCAGAAATGCCGCCTTGCTTGCAGGTGCAAATGACTACCTCAATAAGCCGATCGATCCGGTTGAAATGTCGCTTCGGGCCAGCAACCTGTTGACCATCCGCACCATCCACAAGGCCAATATCGCCATCCAGGGTGACTTGGCGCGCGAAGTGGTTTCTCGCACGGCAAGGTTGAACCTGCTGATCGAAAATGGCCTCTTGATGTCGATGACGCGCGACCGCGCCACGCTCATCCGCCATACCCTGTTCGAGGGCCAACGCCTGTTGAATTGCGACGCGGCATCGCTGTACCTGGTGACACCGGAAAAGACCCTGCGCTTCGTCATGCGCACGCGGGACGACGAGCTTGTCGCCAATGAAATTGCGCTCTATGACCCTGACTCCGGCCTGCCCAATGAAAAATACGCCTCGACTTGGTGTGCGTTGAATAAACAGTCCGTTCTGATTGATGACGTTTACACCGAACCCCGGTTTGATTTGAGCGGCACCCTGCGCTTCGACATGCACAGCGGCTACCACAGCGTGTCCATGTTGACGGTGCCGATGGCCCCGCGCGGCGGCGACGTGGTCGGCGTGCTCCAGTTCATCAACAAGCTCGACCCCGCCACGGGTGCGGTCATCCCGTTCCCGCCCGATTTGGTGCCCTTGGTCGAGACCCTTGCGTCACACGCGGCGGTGTCGCTGGACAACCTTGATTTGATCGACGAGCGCAAATCGTTCATGGAAAGCCTGATCCATACCGTCGCCACGGCGATCGACGCCAAAAGCCCGTTCACCGGGCGGCACTCGGCCCGGGTGCCCGAACTGGCGGTGATGCTGGCCAAAGCCGCCCACAACGCGACAGCCGGACCCCTGGCTGAATTTGGTTTCAAAACCGAAGACGAATGGCACGAATTCCGGGTCGGCGCCTGGCTGCACGACTGCGGAAAAATCACCACGCCTGAAAATGTCATCGACAAAGCCACCAAACTTGAGGGTATCTACAACCGCATCCATGAGGTGCGGATGCGGTTTGAAGTGTTGCTGCGCGATGCCGACATCGAGCGCCTGGAAGCCGTGTGTGCCGGCGGCGACGCGGCTGCCGCCCTGGCTCAATTTGAGGCCCGCAAAGTCAGCCTGCGGGCAGATTTCGCCCTCATCGCTGATAGCAATATTGGCGAAGAGAACATGCCTCCAGCGCAAATGGCGCGTCTGCGTGAGATCGGCAACACGTCCTGGCTCAGGCATTTTGACGACGGGCTGGGCTTGGCCCACGAGGAGTTGCTGCGCAGAAAAGTTTCTTCTGCGCAACCGCTGCCCGTTGAAGAAAAATTGCTGGCGGACAGGCCTTTTCATTTGATTGAGCGCGGGCCGGACGACTTTCCTGACCCGGCATTTAATTTCAAGGTCGATGTCCCCGAACACCTTTACAACCACGGGGAACTTTACAACCTCTGCATTCAGCGCGGCACGCTGACGCCGGAGGATCGGTACAAAATCAACGAGCACATGATCCACGGCATCATCATGCTCGAAAGAATGCCGTTTCCGAAGTCGCTCAAGCGTGTGCCTGAGTATGCGGGCACCCACCATGAAACGCTCAAGGGCACGGGTTACCCGCGCCGGCTGGGCGCCGCCGATTTGTCAGTGCCGGCCCGGATCATGGTGATTGCCGATATTTTTGAGGCCCTCACCGCCACGGACCGGCCCTACAAGCTGCCCAAAAAGTTTTCCGAGTCGCTGGAGATTTTGCACTCGCTCAAAATGAAAGGCCACATTGATGCCGATTTGTTTGACCTGTTCCTGATCTCTGGCGTGCATCTTGAGTATGCGCAAAGATTTTTGTCGCCAGAACAGGTGGACGTGGTGGACATCACGCCGTATCTAGGGCCGGTCGGGCCGGACTAGCTCCTGCGCGCTGGCCCCCAAGCTGCCCATGCAACAACAGCTGCTGAAAAGTTGGGGCTTGCTGGCACCTTTTCTGGCCATTGTGCTGGGGGGCCTCGCGTTTTTGTGGAACCCGGTTCCGGTGCAAGTGTTGCGCCACGCCATCTTTGACCAGTACCAACGCTGGCAACCGCGCGACTACCAGCCGGCAGGCGTGCGCATCATTGACATTGACGACGAAAGCCTCAAGCGCCTGGGCCAGTGGCCGTGGCCGCGCACCCGCATCGCCGAGCTGACGACCCGCCTACAAGCCGCACAGCCCAAAGCCATTGCGTTTGACATCCTGTTTGCCGAGCCTGACCGCACCTCGCCACTCGCCATGCTGGCGTTATGGCAGGCACCGGCGGACATCCTCGATGCGCTCCAGCATTTGCCTGACCACGACGCGGTCTTCGCCCGCGCCATCCAGCTGGGCAAAGTTGTATTGGGGGTGTCCCTTGAGCGGCTGGGCAGCGGCAATGGCGTGTTGAAACCCAAAGCCGGGTTTGTGGCAATGGGTGAACCAGCCCAGCCGTTTTTGCCTGGATTTTCAAGCTCGGGAGGTGTCCTGGAGCGCCTTTACCAACCGGCGGACGGCGCGGGCGCGATCACCTTCGTGCCCGACACAGATGGCGTGGTCCGGCGCGTGCCCCTCTTGCTGCGGGTTGGCAATGACTTGCAACCAACCCTCTGGGCGGAGGCATTGCGTGTCGCGCAAGGCGCCCAAAATTTCACAACACGGACAGCGGCGGCCAAGGGCGTTGGTGTGCAAGAGATTCGAATCGGCCGGATGCCCGTGACCACAACGCCCAACGGGGAAATTTGGGTGCATTACACCCGGCCCGCACCGCAACGCACCATTGCAGCTTGGCAACTATTCACCGATGACGCGGTGGCCGGGTCGCTGCATGGGCAAATTGTGCTGGTCGGAACATCGGCTCAAGGCCTGATGGACTTGCGCTTCAGCCCGCTTGGGGTGGCCATCCCCGGCATTGAAATCCATGCCCAGGTGATTGAGCAGGTACTCACCGGAACCGGTCTTGAGCGCCCGTCTTGGGCCCTGTCGATTGAGGCGCTGGCCATCGTGCTCGGCGCTCTGGCCGTTGGGTTGACCGCGCTGGCCAGCGGGGCCTTGTGGTCGTCAGGCGTCTTTGCGCTGCTGCTGGCCGCAACCTGCGGTGGCGCTTGGTGGGCGTTTTCATCGCAGCGATTGCTGCTGGATCCGGGCCTTGTCAGCCTGACGCTGGCGCTGAGCTTCCTGTTGTCAAGCGGCGTGCACCACCTGGCAACAGAACGCCGCCAAGCCTGGGTGCGCCTTGCTTTTTCGCGTTATGTCTCACCCAACCTGGTGGCGCACTTGATCGCCCATCCGCACGCCATGGCCCTGGGCGGCAAACGCCAGCAATGCAGTTTTGTGTTTACCGATCTGGCGGGGTTCACCCGCCTGATGGAAACAATCGACCCGGCCGAGTCCGTCGCCTTGCTCAATGCCTACCTGGACCGCATGATCGCGATTGCCTTCGCCCACGAAGGCACGCTGGACCGCATTGTGGGGGACGCGGTGGCCATCATGTTTTCAGCGCCACTGGCGCAGGCTGACCACCAGCGCCGGGCCTTGGCCTGTGCCATGGATATGCAGCGGTTTGCGGCGCAATATGAACTTGAACTCAGGCAACGCGGCATCCACTTCGGCCAGACCCGCATTGGGGTGCATTCTGGCGAAGTGATTGTTGGAAACTTTGGCGGCAGCACCATTTTTGACTACCGGGCCCTGGGCGACCCCGTCAATACCGCCTCGCGCCTCGAAGGTGCCAACAAACAGATGGGGACCTTGGTATGTGTCTCAGAGGCCACCTTGAGCGGCTGTCCCGACGCGCTGGTGCGACCGATTGGCCGGCTGGTGTTGCAGGGCAAGCAACAAGCCATCGCGGCATTTGAGCCATTGGACGCCAGCGCCAGTTCTGCGGCCGAAGCGGCCTACCAACGCGCCTACCAGGACGCGTTTGAGCTGATGCAACAGATGGACACGAAGGCCCTCCAGGCGTTTGAGCAATTGGCCGCGTCTCGGCCCCACGATGGCCTGGTTCACTTTCATCTCGATCGCCTGCAAAGCGGGAGTGCGGCCACGCAGGGTGATTTGATCACCCTGGCCCAAAAATAAATCGGCCAAGCGTTACCGAACCGTCACTTCCACCCGCCGATTGCGGGGTTCGTTGGTGTTGTCCGGGGTGGCTATCAGCAGGTTTTTTTCGCCGTGCGACTCAATCGACAATTTGCCGGCTTCAATCTTGGCGCTGCGATTGATCAAACCCGCGACAAACCTGGCCCGTTCCAGCCCAAGCCGTTCGTTGGCGTCAGCGTCGCCCGCCGTGTCGGTGTGGCCAATGACCGACAGGTCAGCGCCTGGGCGCGTCCCCAGGTCAGAGATGACTTTCTGCAACTCGGCTTCGGCCTCTGGCGTCAACCGAGCCCCACCCGCCTGAAAATACAGCAGGTAACTCACTGGTTTGGGCGGGCTTGCGGCTATTGCCGCAGCAAAGTCCTGGTTGATTTTGTCCTGCGACACCCCATAGGTCTCGCCGGACGCCGCCAGAAACCGGGCCGCCTGCAAGGGCTTGTCCAGCACGGTGACGCCCCGGCTGGTGCTTAACTGCACTGCGCCAAAAGAGCCATCGGCATCGGCAAGCAATGCCACATAGGACGCAGGCACAGGCGGCGGCGCAGGTGGCGGCGGGCTGGCGCAGCCGACCAGCAGCACGATACCCGACAACGCCAATACGCTCGCCAGCGTCGTCAGGCCGCCAGCGCACCTGACTTTCATGTTGGGGCCGGTCATGGTGCCGCCTCCTCAACCAGCGCCACATAACGCGTACCACGCACGCCAATGATGCCCACCGGCGTTGTCATCACCACGGCTTCAGGCTTGAGTTTGGCAATGATGCCTGACACATATTGCAGCGTGCCTTTGGTCAAGGTTGCCCAAAGCTTCAAGTCGCCTTTGCCGGGCGCATAAACGTATTCGTCGACCACAATTTCCGTGTTGGGCCCGATGGACAACATGGTGTTGTCGCGCAGCGTGAGGCCAATGCTGCCTAGTGCGCCGGTCTTGAGCAGATACCCGGTCTGGACTGCCATCCCAGGTTCCGCCGCCATGCTTTTGCCAGCGATCACGAGGCGGGCATCCGCCTGCGCCGTCTTGATAAAGCCGATCGGTGCGTCCTGGGCTTGCGCTAGCCGCGTAGACGCGGCCAGCGAAAGCATCAAAAAAAGGCTTGCCCCTAAACGGCTGCCGGTGAAATAAGTCATGTATCACTCCTGTTTCGAAAGTTTCCAATGGGCCGCAGCGGCCAAGTTTACGCGGCCTGGCTCAACTCAATACGCATGGCCTGCACCACGGCCGCGTAATCTTTGGCACCGAAAATCTCGCTGCCCGCCACAAAGGTATCGGCCCCGGCATCCGCCACGCGGCGAATGTTGCTGACCTTGATACCGCCGTCCACCTCCAGCCGGATGTCTTTGCCGCAAGCCACTATCCGCTTGCGAATGGCTTCCACCTTGCGCAGGGCGCCGTCAATAAAACTCTGGCCGCCAAAACCCGGGTTGACACTCATGACCATGATGAGGTCGATGTCGTCCATCACCCAGTCGAGCACGTCCAGCGGCTCGGCCGGGTTGAACACCAGGCCGGCTTTGCAACCGCGCGCCTTGATGGCCTGGATGCTGCGGTGCACATGGTGGCTCGCGTCAGGATGGAAGGAGATCAGGTCTGCACCCGCATCGGCAAAGGCCTGCGCCAGAGCATCGACCGGCTGCACCATCAAATGCACGTCCAGGGGCACAGGCAGGCCTGCCGCCGTCATGCAGTGGGGCTTTAAGGCCTTGCAAATCATCGGGCCAAAGCTCAGGTTGGGTACGTAATGGTTGTCCATCACGTCAAAGTGGATCCAGTCGGCGCCTGCGGCGATGGTGTTTTTGACTTCGTCACCCAGGCGCGCAAAGTCGGCGGCCAGAATGGAAGGGGCGATTTTGAAAGAACGGTGCGTCATGCGGGTATTTTCGCAGTTAGCATTCGGGGATGCTCAAATACCAGTTCCAGGTCGAAGTCAGGCCCCAGTTTTTGCTGGAGCAGTCCGCTCCTGAACAAGGCCTGTTTGTGTTTGCGTACACCATCAAGATCACCAATGTGGGCAGTGTGCCGGCGCAACTGATCTCCCGCACCTGGAACGTGAACGATGCCAATGGCCACACCGAGCGCATCAAGGGCCTGGGCGTGGTCGGCCAGCAGCCTTTGCTCAAAACCGGCGAGACCTTTGAGTACACCAGCGGCACGCGGCTGCGCACCCCCACGGGCACCATGCATGGCAGTTTTTTCTGCGTGGCCCAAGACGGCGAGAAGTTCGACGCCGACATCCCCATGTTTGTGCTGGATGCCTTGAGCGCGGGTGGCGAGCGCACCTTGCATTGACGTGCCCGCCCATGGGTGAATTCGAGCTGATCAAGCGGTACTTTTTGCGCCCGGAACGGGCCGGCCAGCGCGACAGCCTGGTCGCCGTGGGCATCGGTGACGATTGTGCGCTCTTGCAGCCCCGGCCCGGCACCCAGTTGGCCATCTCCTGCGACATGCTGGTTGAGGGCAGGCATTTTTTCAGCGACGTCGATCCCGAATCTTTGGGCCACAAAGCCCTGGCCGTGAACCTGAGCGACCTGGCGGCCTGTGGTGCCAAGCCACTGGCGTTCACGCTGGCCCTGGCCTTGCCAAGTGCCGACCCGGCCTGGCTGGCGGGGTTTTCCAGGGGCCTGCTGGCGCTGGCCGACCTGCACGGTTGTGAACTGCTTGGCGGCGACACCACCCAAGGCCCGCTGAACATCTGCATCACCGTGTTCGGCGAAGTGCCCTGGGTCAACGGCCAAAGCCAGGCCCTGCTGCGCAGCGGCGCCAAACCGGGTGACGACATCTACGTGAGCGGCTCGCTGGGCCAGGCGCGCCTGGCGCTGGACGGGCTGCGCGGCAGCATCAAGCTCAGCCCCAAAACTCTTGCCCACACCCGGCTTCGCCTGGAGCGGCCCACGCCGCGCGTCGCGCTGGGCCTGGCCTTGCGCGGCATTGCGAGCGCCGCGATCGACGTGAGCGACGGTCTGCTGGGCGACCTGTCGCATGTCCTCACCGCATCGAAAGTCGGGGCCAGCATCACCTTGGAGGTCGCTATTAAATTGATATCAAACTATGCAACAACCACGGGAACATATGAAGTTTTTTCTTCTCAACTGACAAAAAAATGCCAGTTGGGCCTGGTTTTGGCGGGTGGAGACGACTACGAACTCGCCTTCACCGCGCCGGCATCACGCCGTGGCCAAGTCGAAGCGGCCGCAAAGCAAAGCCAAACCTGCGTGACCCGGATCGGCCAGATCGACGCTGGCCAGGCCTTGCGCCTGCTCGACGCACAAGGCCAGTCCGTGCCCAACACCTGGGCTTCGTTTGACCACTTCGCATGAAGCCCAATCTGCGCTTTCTGCTGTCCCACCCAGCGCATCTGATTGCGCTGGGTTTTGGCGCTGGCCTGTCCCGCTACGCGCCCGGCACGGCGGGCACGCTGTGGGCCTGGGTGGCGTTTTTGGTGTTGCAAAACTGGGGATTGACGGATGTGCAATGGGCTCTGCTGATCGGCGCGTCCATCCCCGTCGGCTGGTGGGCCTGCGCCGTCACGGCGCGCCACATGCAGGTGCAAGACCCAGGCAGCATCGTCTGGGACGAAGTCGCCGCCTTCTGGATCGTGCTTTGGCTGGTCATGCCCGCAGGTTTTTGGGGCCAACTTGTCGCCTTTGCCCTGTTTCGTTATTTCGACGCCGCCAAGCCCGGTCCGGTGGCCTGGGCCGACCAGCTTTTCCACGGCGTTGATGCCGCCACCGACCCCCACGCCTGGCGCAAAGCCGGCTGGGGCATCATGCTGGACGACCTGGTGGCCGCAGGGTGTACGCTGCTGGCAATTGCGATATGGCGGTTTCTGCAGGCAGCGGCCTGATGCCTGGCCCACCCCACTTGCGTCGTTCCGACGGGTTTTCACCCACCATCAAATGCGACTTTTTTGATATCAATATATGCAAAACCCACAAGGACATCTAGCCAACCTTCTGCTAGAGAAACACTGGCTGCTGGCCACGGCAGAAAGCTGCACCGGCGGCATGATCGCCGCGGCTTGCACCGACTTGGCAGGCTCCAGCGCCTGGTTTGAGCGCGGCTTTGTCACCTACTCCAACGCTGCAAAAATTGAGCTGCTCGGCGTCGCTGCCAGTC
>JANYCG010000242.1 GCA_025360385.1 Burkholderiales bacterium
GGTGCAAACAGTGCCGCAATTGGCGCCGTGTGGATCAGGTCCACCTTAACCCAGACACGCCGCAAAACAAGGAGTTTGAAACTCTAAAAAAAGCAGCCTGATACACCACCTTCATGCGACAACTAGCTTGACAGCCGCCGCGGCGGGGGTAGCGCCGCACCAATCCGACGATGCCCCAGAGCTTGCGCTGGCCGACACGGCCTTCGCGCTCGAACAAGGTCTGGCACAGCTTGTGGGTGGCCGCGCCAATCGCCTGGGCCTGGCTCAGAATGCGCTGCGTTTCGCGCGATGGATTGAAGACGCGCTCGTTCATGGGCAGCACCACGGTGCCGGGCCTCTCAGCCCGGTCATGGGTGCGCAGCAGGGCTTGCGTCCTGAGCTCACGGATTTCCAGGCGATGCGCAAACAGGCGCACCAGCACCCGGCTACCAATGGCCGCTGGGCGGGCTGCATAACTGCTGTGATCGACCCGCACGCACGAGTCGTCGTTGACGGTGTACTGAGCCTCGGTAAAGTATTGCATGCCAAGCAACGGCAGGGGCAAACAGATGAGGTTTCTCTTCCTGGAACATGGCCTCCACCTGGCGGCGCTCACTGCCGTGAATGCGCTGAGCGGCCCACTTGGTTTCCCAGTGTTCGAGGTGCTGGTTTTGTTGCTCAATGGATTCGAACCTGCGCCCCTTCAGGGCTGTGGCCTGGGTGTGGCCGATGGCGTGCTCCACCGTGCCTTTGCGGTTGGGGTCACGCACGCGGGCCGGGTCGCCCACCACACCATAGTGCTTCAGGGTGGCGCCGTAGACGGCGTTGAGCTGGGGCTCGTATAGGTCGGGTTTGATGACACCCTCCTTAAGGTTGTCGAGCACCACATAGCGGCAGGCACCTCCGAAGTAGCGCCAGGCATCTTCATGCAGACGTGCCCAGGTTTCCTGGCTGGACTTCCACACGACCCGTCGAAAGCTGCGCCGGGAGTAGCGCAAGGTCATTACAAACAGGCGCGGCTTGCGAAAGCGCTCGGTGCCAGCAACACGGGTGAGTGCGCCTTCGCCGTAATCGACCTGGGCTTCTTCGCCGGGGGCGAATTCCAGACGGTCGAATTGCTCGGGTTCGTGTTTGCACAGGCCGCCGGCAAAACGTTTGACGCTGTTGTAGGCACCGGTAAACCCATGCTGGTCCACCAGGTCCTGGTAGATGGCCATGTAGTTGCGTTTGAAGCGCAGTTGCGCTTCGATAAACGCCCGGTGGGGTTCGCAGATGGAAGTCGTCAACTTGGCCTGAGCCGGTGGCCGGGTTGGGAAAATTTGATCGGGTGTGCCGGTGGCCACCCCGGAGGAATTTGCCTTGAGCTCCTCTATGCGTTTGGCATAGGTGCGTATGGTCTTGCGATCAATTCCGGTGACGCGTTCAATCTGGCGGTGGCTGGTGTTGGACTCCAGCAGTGTTGCGATGGTTGTTTGTAGATGTGGTTTCAAGACGTTCAATCCGGTTCCCCTCGTGTGTGAGGGGGTGAAGGTAACGTCCTGCCTGGTACTGGCCGAGGCGGCGAAACAGCGGGTTTTAGCCCATCGCCACGCCGCGCTCGGGGTGGAGGAATTTGGGGTGGCCACAAGTGGGGGAATTTGGGTGGCCATCAGGGGTTTTCACACGAATCTTACAGGCGGCCCTTCAAGGCATCAGCCAAAGTCGAGCGAGTGGGCACGTTCTTCAAGCCCATGTGAAACAGCTTGGCTTGATTGGAAGTGAGGCACACCTCGATGTCGCGCAGCGATTCGCGCCAGGTCAGCTGCGCAAACGCCATGACGCGAAACACATCGGCACAACCCAGATTGCGAACGCCAGCGTCACCGTTGTGGCATTCAATGATGCGGCCAAAAGTTTTCCATGGCACGTGCTCCATGACTTGTGCAAAAAGCGTCTTGCCGGTGGTCATGTGGTGCCCCAGATAGTACAGACCTGCGAGCATCGAAAAAACGTGAATCGCACCGGGCCTTGCACCCGACCAAAAACAATGAAATCAGAGATACCCTTGAATTTTATGATTCCACTTTTTTCTGAAATTCAAATCATGGACATCCGAAGACCCGCGCAAACCCTCTTTGGCATTAACTTTGCGGACGATGGACTCTAA
>JANYCG010000257.1 GCA_025360385.1 Burkholderiales bacterium
CAAATTTCAATATACAAGGGGTCAAGCTGCTGCATCGAAATTTGCGCACCAAGTGATCCGTCCCACGGAATCGTCCATACCAGCGAGATACCGTCCGCATGTTTATAGGAATAATTTTCGGCAATGCGATCTCGCTCACTAAGCATGACGGCAACGTCGCACTGCCATCTTCTTCCGACATTTCCTGATGGAACAGCGCCAACTGCTGTTCGTGATCCAAAACTTCCGGCCATTCTTGTAATACCGAAGTTGTCGCGTCCACCGAATCCCTCCTGCGTTTGAAGACTCACTAAAGAAAACAACCAATCGTCTGCCGACCCTCTGCGAATTCGCTCTTGTTTTAAATCATGATTCTTTGAAGTTATCAGCATGTCAAGTGAATCTGCCGCGTTGCTTATGTCCCAGTCTTTAACCAGGCCCACAGAAACTGGTGCCTGCAACACCGCGGGCCGCTCAGGTGGCGACACCAAACACCAGGCAGCCCCATCAGGGTCATCGGGCGTGAGTGCCAGTAACCCATCACGCCACTCCTGCACGGTTTCAAAAACTGCGGCTCTTTCTGCCTTTTGTAGAGCGATGACGGCCAACTGCACCAGGAAAGCGTGCCAGGGATGGCGCTGGTGTGGGCGCAACGCGGGGTAGTCGCGCACTTCATCCGCAGCAAGGGCCACGAACAACTCTGGCAAGCTGGCGCTAACGGTATGCCCATCGCTCGCACGGCGGTAGCGAATGATGGGCTCGGTGAGCAATGAAAACTGTAGTTCCGCGGCAATCGTCATAAAGTGCCTCCCTTAGCGTTTGAATTTTTTTCTTTGGCCTCAATGGGTTCCAGCCCGAAGCGGTTGTAACGATAGCGTACTTTGCCCAGCGCAAATTCAAAGCCTTCGCGTTCGGGTAATACGCTAATGTCCGTTGGCAAGGCTTCAGGGCTGATACCTTCTGGAATTTGATGATGACGTAACGCCAATTGCCGCACGGCCTGATGGAATGGGCCTGGCTGGGGCAGGTCAAAAATTACCAAGCGGTCAGCGACACCAAGACGGGTTGCAATTTTTTGATCGCTATCGGGGAAAATCGTTTCAGAAAATGCGTCGCTGTACTGCAAGATCTGAAGATGACCTATTGCTCTGAGCGCACTTATCTCACCTTCGATCGCTTGGCCATGTTTCTGCCAATCCGCCCCCAGTTCCTTCTCAATCACTTGCAGTGCTTCGGTGTGTGTGGCGCATTCGACCAGCATGCGGTTGTCTGCCGGTATCTGGCGACTGGGCTTTGCCTGAATCAATCGTTTGCTGGCTTCAACCATGCGCAAGTCGGGGTACACACCACCCCCCTTCCGATGCCGTCCCAAGCCATAGCGCGACTGCGTGAGCATGGGTGTGAGGTCATGAGCATCAGGAGTCAGCACCCAAGCCCGCGGCCGACGGTAGCCTTCGGGCCGCTCTGCCTCGGGTCGGGTATGCCGGTGCAGACGGCCCAGGCGCTGGAGTAACACGTCCATGGGGCACAGGTCGGTGATGAGCAAGTCGGCATCAATGTCCAGGCTTTGCTCCAGTGTTTGTGTGCCGATGATGACGCGGCCCTGCGAATCTTTCCGCGTTTTGCCAAGTTGCGCTTCTACCGCCTGATCCAGCAAAGGGCGGTCTTGGCGGCTGTAGCGGCTGTGGTGGACGGTGCTGACACCGTTCACCTTGAACAAGCAATTGCCACCTTGGGCCAGAGTCAATTGTTCCAGTGCTTTGAGTGTGGCGACAGCGGCAGGAACGGTGTTGCGCACCACCAGTACGCGTGCGCCTTGTGCTGCGGCCTGTGCAGCGAGCGTAGCAATGCGCACCGGGTCGTCCATCGCATCGAGCGTTTCCCAGTGCACGGTTTTGTGTTGCGGGTTGCCAGCCACGGGCTGTAGGTGCAGACCAGATGTATTGCGGAAGCTGACTGCTGGGTAGGGCGCAGCGCAGGCATCGGCCAGCGAGGGTGATACCTGTTTTTTTGCATGCCCAATGCTGAGGTAGCGTGTGCGCGCTGATGAGCCCAACGTGGCAGAAAGCAGCATCGCTTGGCCACCCACCTTGAGGTGTGCCTGAAGCAATTTCTCCAGCAGCACCGTCATGTAGGCATCGGACGCATGCACCTCATCCACCACCAGCAGGCCGCGGGCCAGCAAGGCGTGGCGCATGTGGGCATGGCGCACTTTGAGCGCGCCGAGCAAGGCCTGGTCAATGGTGCCGACCGCAATGGTGGCTGCCAGAAAACGCTTGGGCGACTCAGCCACCCAGCGCTGATGCGCTTTCTCATCGGCAGGATGATCGGGCCACTGAACTTGGAAATCCGGCAAGCTGATTTTTTCTTGGTCATCTGCCGCTTCGTAACCGGGCAAGGCTCGCACCACCACGGGTGCATTTGTTGGCCATAAGCGACTCACCAACGCCAGCACACGCTGATAGAGCTGCGTTGCTGCAACACGGGTTGGCAATGCAAAGTACAGGCTATCGACCTGACCCGCTTCAAACAATTGCACAAAGCGCCACAAAGCGGCTTCGGTCTTGCCGCTGCCAGTTTCCGACTCCAGCACCACGATATTCCCCAAAGAGAGCTCGGCAGCGGCCAACTGCATGGGGCGTGCTTCCGCCACGCCAAAAGCCGCACTAAAGGCAGGAGGCTCTGCGCACAGTTCAGCACGCCAATTATTCAAATCCAGACCAATAGCATGCACTGCATCTCTGGCGCGCAGATTAGCAGTTTGAGTTCGATCTTCGCCGGGGGCGGTATAGGGGAAGAATCCTTCGCGCGTGTCAGACCCCAGCCAGTCGGCCAACTGAACCAATCCGGCGAATAAATGCACAAAGGCGGGCTGGTCAGGAAGTGGCTGAAGGCATTTTTCGAAGGCTTGTGGAAAGCTACACTTCACCCGCTCACCCATGTTCGCCAGAGTCGAGGCGGGGTCGTAGAGCACTGCTCCAGTTTTATCCAGAACGGGCTTCCAGATGAGGTCTGTTTGCTTGGCTGGGTCTTCTCCAAGTGGTCGCCCATGGTGGCTGATGCTCGCCTGTAGCAGCTCACAAACTGCCACATCACCCCAAGAAACAATTTCAGCAATAGGCAGTCCAGCCGCGTAGAACTCAGCATTGGGCACACGATTTGCAATCAATTCCCAGCCTTCCGGACCATGTCCAAAAGGTGTCGTGGGCCAATCCCCTGGGGGGTGCTCAGGCGATTGCCAGCGTCGTGACTGAAACCCGGCGTTGGCTTTGCCGATATCGTGCAAAAAGACCAGTACTGCAAGTCGCTGCAAATCTGGTTCACGCAATGTCCGCCCGGCAGTGCTCTCCAGCGTGCGCCGGATTGCGGAACATTTGATGAGCGCCAAAAAACAAGCTGCAACATCAGTCATGTGATCCAACAGTGCATGTTGGCCAGCGACTTGTCCAAATTGATCACGCGATAGCTTGCCCCAAGCTACATGTTTCTTGTAGTGACTCATTCAGTTTGAAACAACCTATCGTTGTGCCTTTTTTAAATTGGACCACCACACACCAAGTTCACTGGGTCTAGGCTCGTTTGAACAGGTTGAAAGTGCAGACACTTTGGAGCATCAAGGTTCTTATCCGCAGTTCCAGGAGCGCGTAAAAAATTGGCAAAGAAGAGTTGCACATCTCAGACCTGGTCTTCTGAGTAGGCCTGAGATGCGGCAATTGCATCAACCGTCCCAATTTCTCGAAAAAGATTTGGACAGAGAACGTGCGGATGTTGAGAGGATTCAACTGGAGAAAGAGCGCCTGCAAATGCAATATTTTGATCTCTGCCAGCCTCTTGAATCAACGATTCAAATTCGTTAAGTACGGCCCGCTGAGGTAAAGTCTCATGTTCAGGTAATGAAATACGCGATTCAATGTCCATTTCATTCCTTTGACGTGATGTGCTCTGCAGGGTACCGCCGGAAAAGCTGGGAACTCCAATCGCGAAAACAGGCGTTTTCAATATCCCCTTTGAATTATCCGCTCCATTAAAAATAGCAACAGACCAGGCAACACATAAGAAAACAAAGCACTTTAAGTGTCCTCCATTTTCGGGTACCCGACGGCCGCCAACCGTCGGCACATTCAATCATTCGAGGCATAACCAGCATGTATCGAGCACTTCAAACCAAAAACCAAGCTATCCGCCCGGCACGGGCAGCGGGCGCATATAAGAGCGTGGCCTTGCCCGCATGTGGATTTCCACAATTGATATCAGTGGCCAATGAATTTAGACTCTGGCCCGTCGGCGAACCATCCGCGTCAATCCGTCAACTCTAACCGGAGCCATTCATGAGTCCCACATCACCTGCGGCAAAACGCCCACTGTACACGTCGCTTTACCTGCAAGTGCTGACGGCCGTCATCATCGGCATCCTGCTGGG
>JANYCG010000307.1 GCA_025360385.1 Burkholderiales bacterium
CCCTATTTTGGCGAGTACCCGCCGGATTTTTTTGACATCATCATCATTGACGAGTGCCATCGGGGTGGCGCGAACGACGAGAGCAATTGGCGCGGCATTCTGGATTACTTCGCGCCCGCCGTGCAGTTGGGCCTGACCGCCACGCCCAAGCGCCGCGACAACGTGGACACTTACGCCTACTTTGGCGAACCGGTTTTCACCTATTCGCTCAAGGACGGTATCAACGACGGATTTTTGACGCCGTTTCGCATCAAGCAGATCACCACCTCGCTGGACGAATACGTGTACACGGCAGACGACAAGGTGGTCGAAGGCGAGGTAGAGGCAGGCAAGCGCTACGAGGAGGCTGATTTCAACAAGATCATTGAGATCAAGGAGCGCGAAAAAAAGCGGGTTGAGATTTTCATGGGCCTGATTGACCAACGAGAAAAGACACTGGTGTTTTGCGCCACCCAGAACCATGCGCTGGCCATTCGGGACTTGATCAATCAGTTAAAAGACTCCCATATCGCCAGCACCAACCCCAATTACTGCCACCGCGTGACGGCAGACGATGGTGCCTTGGGCGAGCAGTGGCTGCGGGATTTTCAGGATAACGAGAAGAACATCCCAACGATTCTGACCACGTCGCAAAAGCTCTCCACCGGTGTGGATGCGCGCAACGTGCGCAACATCGTGCTGCTGCGGCCTGTCAACTCCATGATTGAGTTCAAACAGATCATCGGGCGCGGCACCCGACTGTTTGATGGCAAGGACTATTTCACAATTTACGATTTTGTAAAGGCTCACCACCATTTCAGCGACCCGGAATGGGATGGCGAACCACTGGAGCCGGAAGTACGCGCACCACGCGGCGAACGGGTGCCTGACGCGCCGCCGGAGGTGCGAGAGCCGCAACCGGACTACCTGCCACGCCGCAAGGCGGAGGTGAAGCTGGCCGATGGCAAATCCCGTCACATTCAGCACATGGTGGTCAGCAGCTTTTGGCACCCGGACGGCACGCCCATGTCGGCGCAGCAGTTTATGGAAGCGCTGTTTGGAAAGTTGCCGGACTTCTTCCAAGATGAAGACGAGTTGCGCGCCCTGTGGAGTGCCCCCGATACCCGCAGACTGCTGATGGAGGGGCTAGCGGAAAAGGGCTTTGGCAGAGACCAACTGGTGGAAATGCAAAAGATCATCGATGCCGAAAAAAGCGACCTGTTCGATGTGCTGGCCCATGTGGCCTATGCGCTGGAACCGCTGACTCGCGAAGAACGAGCGGATCGGGCCATGGCCGTGATTAGCACCCACTTCAATGCCCGCCAGCAGGTGTTCTTGGATTTTGTGCTATCGCACTATGTGGCGCAAGGCGTGGACGAGCTGGACCAGGCCAAGCTGCGGCCCTTACTTTTATTGAAGTACCACGACTCGATTACCGATGCAGTGGCCGATCTGGGCAAGCCGGAAGAGATTGGAAAGGTATTCAGCAGCTTTCAGCGATATCTGTACGAGGAAGAAGCGTGATTTCTCCAGCGCTGATTCACTACATTTTTAATAGCTGTTTACGCATGTTCTACGAGGGATAGAGGACTATTTGGCATATAAAGCGTGCTGCGCAAGGGTTTGATCAGCGACCCCGACGGCGGTAGGTAGCGACGAACCTTGGGCGCTCGATGCGCGTCTGTTTCCTCGACCAGTGCGGTCATGCCTGGCGCGCCGCCTGCTGAATACTTCACGGCAACCACTCAGGCTGCAACGGCGCAGTACCAGCCACAGCAGAAGTGTGTACAAAAACAGATACGGCAAAAACCACAGATGGTTCCAGCTTGGCAAGATCAAGCACTGGCCTGCTGCGTCGCAAAACCCTTGGAAATGCGCCAGGTACAAGCCCCAGAAATTGGCGTAACCGCCAGCGTAATGGTATTTTTGCGCCACCTCCAGCCATGACTGAGGCGGCACCACCACCAAGATGCCAAACAGCAGCGGGATCAGTAAGCGCCCGGCGCGCAGCTGCAGCCATCGGCCGCTGGTACCGTCACGCAACAGCATGAACGACGTGGCCGCGCCCGACACTAAAAACAGCAAGTCCATCCGCCAGGGGTTGGTCAAGCGCATCAGTGGCTCAATGGCATGGCCGGCGTGCGGGCTTTTGACGTGGAAGTCCCAACTGACGTAATACATGCCCACGTGGTAGAACACCAGCAAGCCAAACGCCAAGATGCGCAGCCAGTCCAGGAAGATCAAACGGCCTGGTTTTGCGTCAACTGAGGATATTGCTGGGCCTGGCCTCATCCGGGCCTTTCAAAAGTTGGCGGTCGGCGGTTCAAACAGGCCGCCTAAAACCTCGGCAAATCCGGGTGGCTGAGCTGCCCGCCGCGCACCAGCATCTTGCCGTATTCGGCGCAGCGGTTCAGCGTGGGAATCACCTTGCCGGGGTTGAGCAGGCCCTTGGGGTCAAAGGCGCGTTTGATGCCGAACATCTGCCCGTTCTCGGCGGCGCTGAACTGCACACACATGCTGTTGAGTTTTTCGATGCCCACACCGTGTTCACCCGTCACCGTGCCGCCCATGGCCACGCTGGTTTCCAGGATGTCGGCCCCAAACAGCTCTGCACGGTGTAGCTGGCCAGCGTCGTTGGCGTCAAACAGGATCAGCGGGTGCAAGTTGCCATCGCCGGCGTGGAACACGTTGGCGCAGCGCAGTTTGTATTTTTCCTCCATCCCGGCAATCGCCAGCAAAATGTCGGCCAGACGTTTGCGCGGAATGGTGCTGTCCATGCACATGTAGTCGGGGCTGATGCGGCCGCTGGCAGGGAAGGCGTTTTTGCGGCCGCTCCAGAACTTGAGACGCTCGGTTTCATTCTGGCTCACTGCTATTTGTGTAGCGCCTGACGTTCTCAACACGGCGCTCATGCGGCCAATCTCTTCGTCCACCTCGTCGGGCGTGCCGTCACTTTCACACAGCAAAATCGCGGCGGCGCTCAGGTCGTAGCCAGCGTGCACATAGTCCTCAACGGCCGCCGTCATGGGTTTGTCCATCATCTCCAGGCCCGCCGGGATGATGCCGGCCGCAATCACCGCCGCCACCGCATCGCCCGCTTTGCGGATATCGTCAAAACTGGCCATGATGCAACGGGCCAGCTGGGGTTTGGGGATGAGTTTGACCGTCACTTCCGTCGTCACGGCCAGCATGCCTTCCGAGCCTATGGCCAGGGCCAGCAGGTCGTAACCGGGCGAGTCCAGCGCGTCGCTGCCAAATTCAACGGGCTCGCCATCCATGCTGAAGCCTTTGACTTTGAGCACGTTGTGCAGCGTCAACCCGTATTTCAGGCAGTGCACGCCGCCCGAGTTTTCAGCCACGTTGCCGCCGATGGTGCAAGCGATCTGGCTGCTGGGGTCGGGCGCGTAATACAGCCCCAGGGGCGCAGCGGCTTCGCTGATGGCCAGGTTGCGCACGCCGCATTGCACCTGGGCCGTGCGGCTGTGTGGGTCAAGTTTGAGGATTTTGTTGAATTTGGCCAGGCTCAAGGTCACGCCCATTTTGTGCGGCATCGCCCCGCCCGACAGGCCGGTGCCCGCGCCTCGCGCCACCACCGGCACGTTCAGCGCGTGGCAAAGTTTGAGCACGGCTTGCACCTGCGCATAGGTTTCAGGCAGTGCCACCAGGAGCGGCCGCTGACGGTAGGCGGTCAGGCCATCACATTCAAACGGGGTTGTGTCTTCAGACTGCCACAACACGGCGTGGGGAGGTAAATGACCCTCAAGTCCCTGTCTCAATTGAATAGTTAGCTCTTTTTTTTGTAGCAATTCATGTTGCTCGACTGAAATGGGTGCGTTCATTTTTGGGCAATTCGGTTGGCCACGGCGGCAGCTTTGGTGCTACTTTACGCCAGTACAATTTCCGCTGCTCGCCGCTGTTCGCCGCGGGTCCCCTCGTATGGGGCGCCGCCCTCTCTACTTTTAACCAGGCCAACTCTTGTCCGAACGCTTCAAAGTGCAGTTGCAATACCTGCTGCCCAAACAGGCGCTGACCGCCTTTGCAGGTTTCGTCGCCTCGCGCCAATGGGGCCGCCACACCACCCGGCTGATCAACTGGTTTGTCGGCAAATACCAGGTCAACATGGCCGAGGCGGCCAACTCAAACACTGCCAGTTACGCCAGCTTCAACGACTTTTTCACCCGCGCGCTCAAGGCTGGCGTGCGACCCATGGCACAGGCCGACTTGATCTGCCCGGTGGACGGTGCCATCAGCCAATTCGGCCGGATTGAAAAAGACCAGATCTTCCAGGCCAAAGGCCACCATTATTCGACCACTGCCCTGGTCGGCGGCGACGCTGCTCTGGCCGCGCAGTTTGACGACGGCCAATTCGCCTGCCTCTACCTGAGCCCGCGCGACTACCACCGCATCCACATGCCTTGCGCCGGGGTGCTTCAGCGCATGATTTACGTCCCCGGCGACCTGTTCTCGGTCAACCCGGTCACGGCGCGTGGCGTGCCGGGCCTGTTTGCCCGAAACGAGCGCGTGGTGTGTGTGTTTGAGGGTGCCGGCAATGGCGCGGCGCCAGCGCCATTTGTGCTGGTGCTGGTCGGGGCCACCATTGTGGGCAGCATGGCCACGGTATGGCATGGGGTGGTCAACCCGCCGCGCACGGGGCGCATGCACGAGCGCCTGTACGGCCGACTTGCCAGCGCGCCTGACATCCGCCTGCAGCAAGGCGATGAAATGGGCCGGTTTTTGCTGGGGTCTACGGTCGTGATGCTGTTCCCCAAAAGCGGTTTGCGGTTCAACGCGGGCTGGAGCCCCGGCGGCGCAGTCCGGCTGGGCGAGCGGATGGCCGACCGGGCTGTACCCGGCGTGCTGCCCCCGGCCCCATGACACCCCCACCGAACAACCAGCAGGACACCATGACGCCACACACCATGACGACAACACAGACCTATCAATACCTGCGGGTGACAGCCCAAGACAGCGTCACCACCATCACCCTGAACCATCCGGAAAAACGCAACGCGCTGGCCTTGCCGATGATCCGCGAGTTGCACCTTGCGTTTGAAGCAGTCGGCAACTCCGATGCGCGCGGCGTGATCCTGGCCGCCAGTGGCCCGGTGTTCAGCGCCGGGCACTTGTTCAGCGACATGGTGGGTGTGACGCTGCAGCAGGCGCGTGAGTTGTTTGACGTGTGTCGCGCCATGATGGACGCCATGCAAGCCATGCCGCAACCCGTGGTGGCCAAGGTGCATGCGCTGGCCACGGCGGGCGGCTGCCAGCTGGTGGCCAGTTGCGACCTGGCGGTGGCGTCAGAACAAGCCTCGTTCGCCATCCCCGGCGGCAAGGCCGGCCAGTTTTGCCACACGCCCCTCGTCGCCGTCGCGCGCAACATGGGCCGCAAACGCGCTCTGGAGATGGCCATGACGGGCGACCCCATCAGCGCCAAAACGGCCGAGGCCTGGGGCCTGATCAACCGCTGCGTGCCGCACGA
>JANYCG010000011.1 GCA_025360385.1 Burkholderiales bacterium
GGTGCCAAATACCCCATCGTGCAGGCCCCCATGGGCTGGATTGCCCGCACGCAACTGGCCTCGGCCGTGTCGCGCGCGGGCGGCCTGGGCATCATCGAAACTTCATCGGGCGAGACGGAAAACTGCCAGGCTGAAATCAAAAAGATGAGCGCCATCCAACGTGGGGAAGGCTTGCCTTTTGGCGTGAACCTGCCCATCCGCTTTTTGAAAGACGACGCCATGTTGAAGTTCGTCTGCACCAGCGGGGTCAAGTTTGTTACCACCTCGGCAGGCAGCCCGGCCAAGTTCATCGCGCCATTGCACGACGCGGGCATCACGGTGTACCACGCCGTGCCCACGGTCGAGGCGGCCCTGAAATGCGTGGACGCGGGCATTGACGGCCTGGTGGTGGAGGGCGCGGAGGGCGGCGGCTTCAAGAACCCGGAAGAGGTCTCCACCCTGGTGCTGTTGCAGGCAATTCGCGCCAGAAGCGACGTGCCGATGATTGCTGCCGGCGGCATTTGCGACGGGCGCGGCATGGCGGCCGCCTTTGCCCTGGGGGCCGAGGGCATCCAGATGGGCACGCGTTTTGTGAGCTGCGCCGAGAGCCCCGTACACATCAACTACAAAAACGCCATCATTGCCGCCAAGGAGACCGGCACGCTGATGCTGAACAAAAAGTCTACGCCTTGCATCCGCGCCTTAAAGTCCAAGCGCACGCTGGCGATTTACGACGAAGGCGTGATGTCCTTCGAGACGATGAAGGGCATCCGCACCCTGTACTTTGATGGCGACATGGAGGCTGCGCCCGCGCTGGCCGGTCAGTCGGCCGGGCTGATTGATTCGATCAAAACCGCGCAAGAGATCATTGACGAGACGGTGGCCGAGTTTTTTGAGATCGCCGAGCGCCTGGGCGCGTTGGCGCAGGCGCAACGGTTTGGCTGACTTTGCAAAACAAATCAAATATAATTACACTTTAAACACGTTTTAGTTTTATTTAACCTTAAATTTTGCTTAAATAATACTCATTTACAATTAAATTTAATAGCGTACTATCCAATATTTACGGGAACTTAATTGGAAAGTGTCACCTATTATTGATATGATAAAAGTATTTAAAATTTATTCTGTCTAATTTTTGGCGTCGGTCGCAACAAGTCTGACAAGCTTTGGGCCAGTGGCGTGAGTGGTACCCCCGCGCGGCTGATTAGCGCAATGTCCGGGACCAGCAGATCACGAATGGCCTGGGTGGGCAGTATGAAGTCATGTCGGTCAATGCCGACGCCGCTGTGCTGCAGCCTATCAAGACCGACAAGCTGCGCGCACGGGTCGCCGGTACACCGGCGCACCTGGGCGTCTTGCCGCAGGTACCCACGCTCAAGGAATTGAGTTTCGAGTCCGCCAACCGGATGTCGGTGTTTGGCGTCTATGCGCCTGTCGGCGTGCCTGCCACGATGCTGGATCGCCAACACGCAGAGGTCAACAAGGCGCTGGCCACTCCAGCGCTACGCGAGCCGCTGACGGCCAGCGACAACGTGCCTGCATCAACCAGCCGGGCCGAGTTCAACCAACAGATTGCGGCGGACTTCCACATCAATAGCCGCCGGATCAAGGCGGCGTTCATCAAGGCGCGCTAGAGGCTCGGGCGCGTGGCTGAAGGTGTTGGCTGCAGCGACCCAGTCTGTCCTGCCGCGTGGGATAAGACAATAGACCTCATGTGGTTCACGAATGTCGCCCAAGGGTTTTGCCCTGCCCATGGCCGGACGGTCTGCCCGACCGGCTGGTCGGCACGGCTGGGGGCTCGGCTTTCGTGCGCCCGCCGACGCGCCACCGCATGAGCCCGCAAGACAGGCGCCTGGCGTTTGGGCTGTTGCTTTCGCTGCTGTTCCATACGCTGCTGCTGAGCCTGAGCTTCGGTGGCCAGGGCCTTGGGCTTTCAAACTTTGCGTTTCCCTGGCACGATCGTCGCATCGAGGCGCTTGATCTGCGTGCGGTGATCCTTCCAGCGTCGGCGCTGCCGCCGGATTCTGCGGTGGCACCTTTACCGGGTTCACAGGCCGAGCTGCCCGTTGCCACCGAGCCGACGGTACTGACGCTGGTGCAAACTGTGCAGCCACCCAAGCCCGCAGAAGCTGAAGCCGCGCGCAAGGCCAAGCCGAAGAAAGTGGCCAAACCAAAGACTGGTGCAACGGCCAAGGCCGTTGCGGAGCCTGCGCCAGCACTTATGTCAGCCGCGCTGCCCACTGAAAGGACACCCCCCCCAGCGTCCAATGACGACGTGACGGCGCTGGCGCTTGCGAACGAGTCCACCTGGACCGTGCCCCCCGCGCCCGAAGTGCTGATGCCATTGGCTGCCGTCGCACCCAGCACCGCCAGCCCCGAAGCCGCGATGCCGGCACAGATTGACGCTAGCGACGCCAGACGGGATGAGAAACGGCCGGCAGAGCAAGCCGAAGCAGAGCGCCGCGAGACAGACCACCTGGAAGCTGCACGTGTCGAAGCTGCGCGGGTCGAGCTCGTGCGGGTGGACCGGGAGCGCCAGGAAGTGGCCAGGCAGACAGCCGCACGCCAAGAGGCTGTGCGAGCCGAGACCGCACGGGCAGAAGCAGAACGCCAGGCGGCCACCAAGCAGGCATTGGTCCGGCTTGAAGCCGCGCGACAAGAAGCAGCACAGCAAGAGGGCGCTCGCCTGGAGGCGGCGCAAGCCGCCGCTGCACGGGCAGAAGCAGAGCGCCAGGCGGCAGCGAGACTGGCTCTGGCACGACAAGAAGCAGCACGGCAAGAGGCCGCTCGACAGGAGGCGCTTAGAGCCGAAGCCGCGCGCATGGAGTCCATCCGGCAGGAGGCAGCGCGCCAGGAGGCGGCCAGAGCAGAGGCCGGTCGCCAGCAAGCCGTCCGGGCCGAGGCAGCCCAAGCCGAAGCGGCCAGGGCCGAGTCGGCGCGCGCAGAAACCGAACGCCAGGCCGCAGCCCAGCAGGCCGCCGCCCGTGCAGAGGCGGCGCGACAAGAAGCGGCCCGTCAGGAAGTTCTGCGGGTCGAGGCCGCACGGCTGGCTGAAGCGCAGGCTGAGGCCGAAAGACGGGAAGAAAGGCGTCGCGCCATGGGGCGTCAGCTGAACCAAGAGGCTGACCGCCGCGAGGCCGAAGCGCGCCGCTCGCCCTCGGCCAGCCCATTGCGGCGCGGCCGGCTTTACGGGCGCACCGACGCCAATGCAGAACTGATGGCCTACGCGGAAGCCTGGGGCCGCAAGATCCAGTTGAACATGACTTTCGACATGGTCCGCGAAGCGGCAAAGCAGCCGCACACCGACCCGATGGTGACGGTGGCCATCCGCAGCGATGGCTCAGTGGAGACCGTGACCTTTGTCAGCTCCAGCGGCGTGCCAGCCCTGGACGAAGCAATACGGCAAGTCGTGCAGAGCCTGGCCAACTACCAAGCCTTCCCGCCCGCGCTGGTGCGTGAGTTCGACGTGATCGAAATCCGGCGGACCTGGTACTTTGACATGGCGGTGCGGCTTTATTGACGACATTTGCTATAAAATACATAGCTGTATAACCAATATTTATAGAGGAAAATGACCTAATCGACCGCCAATTCATCACATTGGTAACCACCTCGACCATTTTTCGAGCCACCACCAGCGTCGAAACTACTTTGGCAGAGGATTGGGCAGTAGCTGGGCCGAACCCCGCTCGATCAGGGTTCCCGCCAACAGCACCTCAGCGGCTGTGATCGGTTGCTCGTCAACCACCTGTCGAAACAGGCGGGCGGCCGCCATCGCCATCGCTTCGATGGGCTGGCTCACGGTGGAGAGCAGGTAAGCCGGCCGTCGGCCTGCTGGAATATCGTCGAACCCGACGACCGACACATCCATGGGCACACGCAGCATGAGCGCAAAACGCGCGGCATCCAGAACGCCCAAGGCCATGGAATCATTGGCACAGAACACCACCTCCGGGCGCGTTCGCGTCGGTTTGCCGCGTCGCGGCGCAAGCAGTGTCATGCCGGCAGCATGGCCAGATTCGTAGTGGTAATCGCCTTCGCAGGTGGTCACTTCCGTCACACCAAGCTCTGACAGGCGCGCCAAAAAGCTGGAGGTTCGCAAGGCAGATACCGGCGCATCGGCCGGGCCGCAGACCACGGCGAACCGGCGGTGGCCAGCGACAAACAGGCGTGACGCCAGCAGCTGCGCGGCACTCGCGTGGTCACAGGCAACGCGCAGGACACTGGGGTCTGCACTCTGGCGGTTGAACAACACGACGGGACGCTGGTGCAGTCGGGCCAGTGCAATGTCTGCGGCGGTCAGGCCGACGCAGGCCACCACGCCGTCCACGCCAAAGGACAGGGCTTTGCCCAGCGCCGCGCTCCCTTCGCCCTCGTGCGTGCAGGGAAACAGGAGTGGCTGGAAGCCCTGTTGCAGCAAGAACTGCGAGAGCATGATGAGCACGTCCGGCGTGTCCCGCTGAGTCGCTTCGGTCAGCAGCAGAGCCACGAGGCCAGAGCGCTTGGTGATCAGGCTGCGGGCGACCGAGTTGGGCTGATAGCCCAACGCTGCCGCCGAGGCCAGAACCCGCGCTCGCGACTCGCTAGATATTGGCGAAACAGCCTGAAAGGCGCGCGACACCACCGCCTGGGACACGCCCGCATGGCGGGCCACATCGTAGGAGGTTGGCGCCTTGAGTTTTCGCCTCATCGTGAAATCGAATTCATATCAGGGTATTCCCGAAAATTCATTGACGAATAGCTTTTTTAAACATGTAATTCTGCCAGCAACACAGCAAAATAAGTGAATTCGAATTCATTTTACAGGAGACAAGTATGAAACGACGCGGAATCATTCAAGCCACGGCGGCAGGCCTTGGCGGCGCCCTGGCACCCTGGGCGTTTGCCCAAGGCATCGGCTCGCTCAAGCCGGGAAAGCCGTATGCTGGCACCGAAGTCAACTTGCTGTCGGTGGTTGCACCCCAGTTCAAAGCCCACGAAGCCAAGCTGGCGGAGTTTGAGGCGCTGACTGGCATCAAGGTCAAGTACCAGTACGTTCCATTTGCGAATACGCGTGAAAAACTCACGGCTGAACTGGTTGGCGGAAGCTCGCAATACGACGTATTGAGCGCCATGGATGTCTGGGGGCCGTCGCTGTACAACTTGTTCGAGCCCCTGAACGGCATGCTCGCCGAGAAAAAGATTGAGATGGCGTCACGCTACCCACATGCCCACCTGCGGGCCGCGAGCGACGGCAACGGCACCGGCAAGAACATCCTCGGCTTCCCCATCCGTGGCCATGTCCAGCTGATGTTTTACCGCAAAGATGTTTTTGACAGGCTGGGCCTGAAGGCGCCCAACACCTGGGATGAAATGGTCGAAACAGGCAAAGTGATCTCGGCGAAAACCGACATGGCCGGTGTTGCCATGTATTACGGAAAGACAGCCGGGCAGAACCTGATGATCTGGTTCAATTACCTGTGGGGCGCTGGCGGTGAACTGCTGGATGCCAAGGGCCAGCCCGCCTTCAACAGCCCGGCCGGCATCGCAGCCACCCAAGCGTATATCGACGTGATGTTGAAGCACAAGGCAGCCCCGGCCGCATCGGCCTCTTTCAATGAGACGGACGCTGTGAATTCTGTGGCGCAGGGCAAAAGCGCCATGGTGCCGGTATGGTGGTGGCGCTATGCCAGCCTGGTAGACCCCAAGGTGTCCACGCTCAAGCCCGAGCAGGTGGCATTTGCGCCCTTGCCCAGCATGCCCGGCAAACCCAACACCACGTACACCAACACTTGGTTCTACGGCATCAACAAGAACTCCAAGAAGAAGGAGGCCGCCATGGAGTTTCTGACCTGGCTCTCCAACCCCGACATCGAGCGCGGTGTGTTGTTGGACCGGAGCATGAACGAGGTGGTGGCGATGCAGACCAAGAACCTGCTAGATGCCGACGTGAATGTGCGCTACAACGGCATGCATGTATTTGCCGCACAGGCACTCAAGGGCGCCAAGGGCACGCCGCTGTTCCCGCAATGGCCGCAGGTCAGCGATATTCTGGAAGCAAGCATCAGCGAACTGGCCTCCGGCAAGGCGCTAGTCAAGCCAACGCTTGACGACGCGGCAGCCCGTGTACGCAAGGCCCTGCGCGCCTGATGGATCTCAAGCGCCCGCCGGTTCATTGGGTCCTTCTGGCGCCGGCGTTGCTGTTCGTCGGTGCCATGGCCCTGTTTCCACTCGGGTACTCGTTGATTCTGAGTTTCCGCGAGTGGAAGCTGGCCAAAAGCAACGTGGCGGGTGATTTTGTCGGCCTTTCAAACTACACCAACCTGCTGACGGACGATCCGGATTTTTTTGAAGCGATCCGCGTCACCGGCATCTTCATCACCGCCGACGTGCTGATCACCGTCGCGGTGTCGCTGGTCGGTGCCTTGCTTTTGCAACGAGCCGGGCGACTCAATTCGTTGGCCCGCACCCTGCTAATCCTGCCGTTTGTGATGAGTCCGGCCCTCATTGGCATCTCGTTCCGGTTCTTCCTGAACGCCGAATATGGGGTTGTGGCCCATCTGGTTGGCACGCTCTTTCCTGTCATGCAAAGCGCAGTCTGGCTCTCCGACGCCACCCTGTCCATGGCGGCGGTTGTTGCGTCTGACGTGTGGCACTGGGCGCCCTACATGATCCTGGTGATGCTCGGTGGCCTGGCGTCCATTCCGGCAGAGACACAAGAAGCGGCCCGCATTGACGGGGCCAGCGGCTGGGCGGTATTTTGGGACATCACTTGGCCGCAACTGTTGCCCGTGGTCAGTGTCGTGCTGGTCCTCAAGACCGTATTTGCGCTCAAGGCTTTTGACACGATTTACACCTTGACCAATGGCGGCCCGGGTAACTCCACCAAGACGTTGGCGTATTTTGTGTACGAACAGGGCTTCAACTATTACGACATGGGCTATGCGGCCGCGTCGGCCTATCTGCTCACCGCAGTCCTGCTGGTCATGGCCGGGTTCTACCTGCGGCTGATCTTTGCCAAGACCCGTTAGGCTGCCATGACCGCGACACAGGCACTGCCTCTTTTGCCGGCCCTGACGCCGGGTTACGTGGCACCCTTGGAAGAACGGGCACGTCAATGGCTGGGCCAGCTGGCCGTTTTCATTGGCGTCAGCGCCATCCTGCTACCCATCGCATGGATCGCGCTCACGGCTTTCAAGATGCCGCGCGACGTGTACACGCTCAATTCAGCGTTCAATTTCACCCCAACGCTGGAGAATTTGCAGACTGTCTTCCAGCACCCTTGGAACCTGGGCTCCAAGATCATCAACAGCTTTGCCGTGGCCGGGGGCACGGTGCTGCTGGCCATTCCCATGGCCACGATGGCGGCTTACGCGTTTTCGCGTTTCGATTTTCGCTTCAAGAAAACCATTTTCCTGGTCGTGATCGCATCGCAGTTCATCCCCGCCGCCGTCATCGTGCTGCCTTACTTCCTGATGTTCAAGCAGTTCAGCCTTCTCGATACCCGCAGCGCTCTCATTCTGGTGAACATGTCCATTGTCCTGCCCTATGCGGTGTGGATGATGAAAGGCTTTATCGATGCCGTGCCCCTGGAAATCGAGGAGTCCGCCATGGTCGACGGCGCCAGCCGCGCCAGGGTGATCCGGGAAATCGTGGTGCCGGCTGCCTTGCCGGGCATCATTACCGCCGCCGTCTTCAGTTTCACGCTGACATGGAACGAGTTCCTTTTCGCGCTGATCATCAGCAAACAGGACGCGCTCACGCTGCCGATCGGCCTGATCGGGTTCAGAACCGAGCGCGGCGACCTATGGGAGCTGATGGCTGCCGGCGGCATCCTCATCACGGCGCCCATGTTCATCATCTCCCTGCTCGTGCAGAAGCAGTTCATCCAAAGCCTGACCGCTGGTTCAGTGCGTTAAGCCACTCGCGGAATTGCCATGACACAGATATCACTTCGCGGCCTTCACAAAACCTTTGGCACCACCCAGGTGGTGCGGGACCTCAATCTGGACATCGCCGACCAGGAGTTTCTGGTGCTGCTCGGGCCCTCGGGCTGCGGCAAGACCACGACCATGCGCATGGTGGCTGGCCTGGAGCAGCCCACGCATGGCGAGATCACGTTCGACGGGAATCGGATCAACGAAGTGCCTACCCAACAACGTGATGTTGCCATGGTGTTCCAGAACTACGGCCTGTATCCGCACATGACCGTGGCCGAGAACATCGCCTACCCGCTCAAACTGCGCGGAGCCAGTCTGGCCGAGCGGGATGCCGCCGTGCAGAAGGCCGCAGCCCGGGTAGAGCTGGGCCCCTACCTGCAGCGGCGCCCGCGCGAGCTATCGGGTGGCCAACGCCAGCGGGTGGCGCTGGCCCGCAGCATCGTCCGTAAACCCAGGGTGTTCCTGATGGACGAGCCCTTGAGCAACCTGGACGCGAAATTGCGGGTCGCCATGCGGGCGGAAATCAAGCATCTGGCCTATGAGTTGCAGGTCACCACCCTTTATGTCACCCATGATCAGATCGAGGCCATGACGCTGGCCAACCGGGTGGCCATCATGAAAGACGGCGTCATCATGCAGCTGGCACCGCCCGAAGAGATCTACAACGATCCGGTCAATGCCTACGTTGCCGGCTTCATTGGCAGCCCAGCGATGAATCTGGTGGGCGTCAATGCCGCGGCAAGCCATGTGACCGCGGATGGCGGTGTGAATATCCAGATCCGGCCACCGAGGCAGGGCCCGTTGACCATGGGCATCCGCGCAGAAGACATGCAGCTGACCACCGGCACAGACGCCAATTTCGCAGCCGACGTCTACGCCTTCGAGTTGCTGGGCGACGCCACCATGGTCACCTTCAAGTTTGGTTCGACCAGCATCGCGGCCAAGGGCGACAAGAACCTGCGGCTGAAATTTGGCGACCGCGTCGGTGTGCGCTTCAACGCCTCCCGCATTTACTGGTTTGACCCGGTCACGGGCGAGCGGATTCGCTGAATTGACCCAACCCGTGCCTGCGGACCCACCCATCCTTTGATTCACCTGGAGCTACTGTGTTGACCGAATCCCAATTCAAGGAACGATTTATTCCATTCTCCAGCCTGCGGTACAGCACGGAAGCCTTCATCGACTACCGCATTCCAGGTTGCGCCCCCAAGAAAAACTATGCCCTGATCGGGCCGGGCGTCTCGCAAAACCCCAACCAGCCGGTGAACCTGCGTGAAAAACATGGCTTCCAGGTCGGTGGGGTGGCCATGCCGCCGGGCAAAATCAACCCGCCTCACATGCACTTCACGGCCGAGGTGTTCATATGCACCAAAGGCCAATGGGACTTGCAATGGGGCTTCAATCCTGACTCGCACAAGGCACGCATCGGTCCGGGCGACATCGCCAGCGTGCCGACATGGATTTACCGCGGATTCCAGAATATGGGGCAGGACGAAGGCTTCATGTTCACCGCGCTTGGCCGGGACGACACAGGCGGCATTTTGTGGGGGCCGCAAACGCTCCAGGCTGCCAGTGAGCAAGGCGTGCATCTGACAGAGGACTACCAGGTCATCGACGAGCAGGCGGGCCAGGTTTGGGACTCGGCCACCATGAAGCGCCTGCAGCCCATGACACCCCAGGAGATCGGTCAGTTGCAGCGCTGGGAGCCGCAGCGGATGCAACAGCGCATCGTGCGCCATGCAGATCTGGACTGGCAAAATGACGCGCTGCTGGACGCCGCACTGCCAGGTTGCGGCGCCGAGATGGCCCCTGTGATCGGCCTGGGCATGAGCGAGAGCCGCCTGCACTGTGCACCGATTGGCAATTCGCACGGCTTTTCGATTGAGTGGCTGCGCATTCCCGTCGGCGGCAGCGTGTCGGCCCACACGTTGGCCGAGAAGCAGATCCTGTCGGTGTACCAGGGTTCAGTTGCCATTCGCGTGTCAAATGAGGCGGATGTCCATATGCAAACTAACTCTAATGCTCCTGTTTGCATAGCAAACGGCAGTGTCGACGGCTGGGACAGTTACGCCATGCCAAGCCAGACCTGGCGCAGCTACCGCAATGTGGGCGAGCGGGTTGCGGTCATGCTGGTGATGACGCCGGGTGATGGCCGCAAGCGCATTGCCTGGGCGCCTGATGTCACAACAGCGGCGGCAGAGGCCGGGTATGCGACCGACGCCAACGGCTTCGTGGCGCTCAAGAGATTCACAGACAGGTCACAACGATGAACACCCAGAATCGACTATTGACAACCCTCGTGGGCAGCCTGCCACGGCCGGAAGCCGTGGTGCAGCAGCTTTTTGCCCAGGACAGCGGCCTGAACTACAACGCTGCAGCGTTCGACAGCCTGATGCAGACCGAGGTGGCGGCGGTGGTGGCGCGCCAGAAGGCTTCGGGCGTGGATGTGGTGAGCGACGGCGAAATGAGCAAGATCAGCTACGCCACCTACATCCGCCATCGGCTGACCGGGTTCGAGATTGGCGAGCTTCCCCGGGCCGTCCCCAAAGACCTGGACGACTTCCCGGACTTCAAGGAGCGCCTGGCCAAACTTGGGGCCACCCCCAAATACCACCGGCCCATCTGCACCGGGCCGATCGCGGTCAAAGACCTGAGCGGCCTGCACAAGGACATTGCCAACCTCAAAGCCGCCTGCAAGGCCGCTGGTGTGACGCGCGGCTTCATGAACAGCGCCTCGCCCGGGGTGATCGCGGTGTTTCAGCCCAACCAGCACTACGCCAGCCATGAGCGATACCTGGGTGCGCTGGCTGACGCGATGTCGGCAGAGTATGAGGCCATTGTGGCGTCAGGCCTGGAGCTGCAGATCGACGCGCCAGACCTCGCAATGGGCCGGCACATCCGTTTTCGCGATGCCACCGACGCCGAATTCCTGGCTGCGGCGCAGCAGCAGGTCGACGCCCTGAACCACGCGCTGCGCAATGTGCCGGCTGAGCGTGTTCGCATGCATGTGTGCTGGGGCAACTACGAAGGGCCACACCACTACGACATCGGGCTGGACCGCATCATCGGCCTGGTCTGCCAGGCCAAACCCGCCACCATCCTGTTTGAAGGCGCCAACCCCCGTCACGCGCACGAGTGGGAGGTCTGGGCTGATGTGCAGAAAAAAGGCCAGTTGCCCGAGAACAAGATCCTGTGCCCCGGTGTGCTGGACTCGGTCAACAATTTCATCGAGCACCCCCGTCTGGTGGCCCAGCGCCTGCTGACCTACGCCAACATTGTGGGACGTGACCGAGTGATGGCAGGCACGGACTGCGGCTTTGGCACTTTTGCGGGTTTCGGCGCCATCCATCCATCCATCGGCTACGCCAAGCTGAAGTCCATGGCCGAAGGCGCGGCCATCGCATCGAAGGCGTTGTGGCCATGACTGTAGAAACTTATGGCATTCATCCTTTGGATGGGCGCTTTCGCGAAGCGCTTTACAGCGGCAAGCGCCTGCGCGGCGTGTTCAACGGTCTGCCGTCGCCCGCCATCGTGGAAATGTGCGCCTATGCAGGTTTTGATTTTGTGGTGCTGGACAACGAACATGGCATTGCCGACCTTCAGACCACCGAACACATGCTGCGCGCTGGGCGAGCCAGTGGCATCCCCATGGCGGTGCGCTGCCTGGAGCAGGACATCGCGCGCACACTGGACGCTGGCGCCAGCGCACTGAAGATCCCCATGGTCAACACGGCCGCCCACGCGGCGGCGCTGGTGCAACGCATCAAGTACCCCTTGCCGCCGGGGCGAACCGGCCTTCAGGGCGGACGCGGCAGCGCGTTCAGCAGCCGTGCGGCCGGCTATGGTGCCTTTGGCGGCCCCGCCCACACCCAGCGCAGCAACGAAGCTATTGCGCTGATCGTCATGGTCGAAACCCCCCAGGCCGTGGCCAATGCGGCGGCCATTGCCGCTGTCCCCGGGGTGGACTGCGTCTTTGTAGGCCCCAACGACTTGGCCCACAGCATGGGTTGCGAGAACCGATGGAGCGAACCCCCGGTGCAGGCCGCGATTGAATCGACGCTCAAGGCTGTCGCCGCAGTCGGCAAGTGCCCCGGCATCCTGGCGCTGTCGCCAGAAGAGGAAGAACGCTACGCGGCCTGGGGTGCCCGGTACTTTGCCAGCACCACCACGGGCCTGATCACCAAGGCCTTTCGCGAGGCAGCGCGTGGAGCGCGCGAGAAGCTGGGGTACTGAGACCGCAGTCGTCATCGGCCCGCTGGCGATTGACGATGAAGGCCTGATGTCCTTCCAGACGGTGGCCGGGTTTTTTGAAATCACCGAACGCCTGGGCGCGTTGGCGCAGGCGCAACGGTTTGGCTGACTTTGCAAAGTAAATCAAACAAAATTACGTTTTAAACACGTTCGAATTTTATTTAGCTTTAAATTTTGCTTAAACAATATTCATTTATAATTAAATTTAATAGCACACTAACCAATATTTACGGGAACTTAATTGAAAAACATTGCCTACTATTGACATGAAAAAAGTATTTAGAATTTATTCTGGATTATTTTCGGTGTCGGTCGCAACAAGTCCGACAAACTTTGGGCCATTGGCGTGAGCGGCACCCCCGCGCGGCTGATCAGCACAATGTCCGGGGCCAGCAATTTCTCGGCCACCACAATCTCTTCAAGCACGGCTTTGAACATCGGCGCATCTGTCCATTGCCGGGGCAGCAATACCAGCGAGTCCGTGGCAGTCAGTAGGCTCAACAAGCCCAGGGTGGACTCCATGCGAACCCAGGATTGGGGCACAGGCAGGCCATAGGCACCAAACAGCTCTTCGTATTCTTCCTGTTCACGCTCGCGCAGACCGGTCAGCAGCCATTGCGCACCGCCCAGGTTTTTAAGGCTGCCCGCCAGGCGCAGCGCGTGTCCCTTGCGGCCCACCACGGCCCGTTCATTTGCAAACAGCAACTCCAGCTTCAAGCTGCTGTCCAACCGCTCGGGGCGCGGGCCGATGAAAAAGTCGAATTCCCCCGACAAAAGCCGCGCCTCCACCGTTGGGTAAACACCTTCAATCACCTTGAGCCGGGCCTGCGGGTAGATCCTTTGAAACGCCGGTACCGCGCTGGGCAGCAAGGCAATCATGGCGGCCGTGGACAGCACCATCGCCACGCTACCTCGGCTGGAGCCACCCAGTTGAGCCACCTCTTCGCCCGCGCGGCGCACCTCTTCCACCGCGCTTTGGGCGCGGGTCAAAAAGCGCTGGCCAATGGCGGTGAGCACCACGCCGCGTGAGTGGCGCTCGACCAGCGAGGTGTCAAGTTCACGCTCCAGCTCGCTCAAACTGCGAGTGAGCGCTGGCTGGGCCAGGCCCAAGGCACGTGCCGCACCGCGCAGGCTGCCGTGCTGGGCGATGGCGACAAAGTCACGCAAGTGATGAAGTTTGATTCGGGGAGCCATGGTCTAAATGATATCAACCAACTATCGCAAGAATCATTTAGCCATCTTTTGTTATTGCAATTGCACCGCTACGATTCATGTGAAAGTCAGCGTTGAATCAAATACTGGGGACAAAAAGTGATTGAAACCAAGGATCCAGCAAGCGAACTGGTGACGCAGGTCGCCATTGTGGGCGCAGGCCCCAGCGGGCTGATGCTGGCAATTGAGCTGGGCGTGCGCGGCATTCCTTGCGTGTTGCTGGACGCCAACTTGAACCCGCCTACGGCACCCAAGGCCAACGCCACGTCGGCGCGCACCATGGAGCACTACCGGCGCCGGGGCTTTGCGCATCTGGTTCGCGCCGCCGGACTGGCACCGGACCATCCGCAGGATGTGCTCTATTGCACGCGGTTGGGCGGACGGGAAATTGCACGCTTCAAAATTCCATCGCGTTCGCAGGCCGCCAGCGGTTCTGAATTTGGCGACTATGGTGAGTCGGCCTGGCCCACGCCCGAGCTGCCACACCGCGCGCAGCAAATTTACATTGAGCCCATTCTGCGCAGCCAGCTTGCAAAATTGCCCGCCGTGGAGGCCCGGTACGGCTGGCGCGTGGACACGGTGACGGACCAGGGCGGCGCAGCGTCGCTGAACGCCACGCAAACAGGCACAGGCCAGACTTTGACCGTCACGGCCCGCTACATCATTGGCTGTGACGCCGCGCGAAGCCTGGTGCGCACCACCATGGGTGTGGGTTATGCCGGTGCCAGTGACGAACAACGCGATTTTTTTGGCGGCCAGATGTTGTCCATCCACTTCCGTGCCAAAGATCTGTACGCCAGGCTCGCGCAGGGTGCCTTGAAGCGTCCGGCATGGCAAAGCTGGGTGATGAACCGCGAACTGCGCGGCATTCTGGTGGCCATCAACGGCGTGGACGAGTTCGCCATGGGCATTCAACTCAAACCCGACCAGACGCCGCAGAGCGTGGACATTGCCCAGGTGTTCAAAACCCTTACCGGACTGGCGGGCGCGCCGGTAGCCTTCGAGCTGCTCAACCTGGGCACCTGGCTGGCGGGATACATGCTGGTGGCCGAGCAGTTCAGAAAAGGGCGTCTGCTGATTGCGGGTGACGCGGCCCACTTGTTCACGCCTACCGGCGGCATGGGCTACAACACCAGCGTGGACGATGCCGTCAATCTGGGCTGGAAGCTGGCCGCCGTCTGCCAGGGCTGGGCTCCTGACGCGCTGCTGGACAGCTATTTTGAAGAACGCCACCCGATTGCGCAGCGCAACACCCACTTTGCCAAAACCATGGCCGACAGCATCGGGCGGGCGGCTATTCCGGCAGAGGTGGAGGCCGAGGGCGTGGCGGGCGACGCGGCTCGCAAAACCCTGGGCGAGGCTTTGCTCAAGCACGTTTTCAGCGAGTACAACATCCCCGGCCTTCAACTGGGCTTGCGTTACCAAAGCGCGATTGTTGCCCGCGAAGAAGCGGCCCCACCGCCGGATGAGCCCAACCAATACGTGCCTACCGGCTACCCGGGTGCCAGGGCGCCGCATATTGCCACGGCAGATGGCGGCTCCATTCTGGACAGCTTCGGGCGTGACTTCACGTTGCTGTGCCTGGGCCGGGCACCTGCTCCAGCCCAATGGCTGGTGGCTGCGGCGCAGCTTGGCATGCCACTGCAAGAGGTCGCCCATACCGACCCGGCCGCGCGCGCCTTGTATGGGGCCGATCTGGTGCTGATCCGGCCCGACCACCACATTGCCTGGCGCGGCGATGCGTCTGCCGACGCGCAAGCCGTGCTGGCCCAAGCCTGCGGGCAAACAGCCCGTGTCGCCAACCCGCAAGAGGTTCCAGCATGAAAAACGAACTTGAGCTGGCCTATGTAGGCCTTGGCAGCCGTGATCGCGCGGCGCTGGACGCCTACCTCGGCGACGTGATCGGCCTGCAACCCTGACCCGAGCCCATCCAGACTTTGACAGCCAAAATCTTTGCAACTTTATAACTCTGAAGGAGACATTCCCATGAAACGTTCGAGCTTTTTGACAACCCTGTTGGCCGTGGCAGCACTGAGCGCCACCAGCCTCGCCCTGGCACAAGCCTGGCCCAGCAAGCCCGTGAAACTGGTACTGGGTGCGCCCGCAGGCACGGCACCGGACACAGCGGCGCGCATCATGGCCGAGAAACTCAGCACCCTGTGGGGCCAGCCCGTGTTGATTGACAACCGCCCCGGCGCAGGCGGCATGATCGCCATGACCTTTGTCAACGCCGCGACTGACGGCCACACACTTATGTTCGCGCACGCCGGTGCCGTGCTGGTCACGCCCAAAATCCTCAAGGCCGCCAAGTACGACCCGGTGAACGATTTCACCACCCTGGGCATGGTGGCGGATTCACCCATGATGATCGTGGCCAACAACGAGTCCGGCGAGAAAAACCTGGCCGACCTGATAAAGGCAGCCAAGGCCAAGCCCGGTGCCATCGCGTTTGGCAGCACGGAGCAGGCCACGCTACCCTACCTTGTCGGGCACAGCATTTCGGATGCTTCGGGGGCCACGTTTCAGCACGTGCCTTTCAACCAGCCCGCGCAGGCCATTTCGGCCCTGGTCAAAGGAGATTTGCAATACTACGTGGACGGAATCGCACCGATTCTGCCGCTGGTCAAGGCGGGGCGCATGAAGGCCATTGCCGTCACCACTGCGCAGCGCCTGCCGGGTCTGGAAGACATTCCCCTGGTTCGCGATGTGCTGCCCAACTATGTTGCAGTCGGCTGGTTTGCCATGCTGGGCCCCAAAGGCATGCCTACCGACGTGGCTGCCAAGATCAACAAGGACATGAATGGCGTGCTGGGGCAAGCTGAAGTCGTTGCCAAGATGCGCGACATCAGCCTGTTCCCCTCCCCCAAGAGCCAGGCGGATTCTGCCGCTTTCCTGAAGAACGAGGTTGAGCGCTGGGCCGCCGTGATCAAGAAAGTTGGGCTTGAAGCTCAGTAAAGGGAACCTCCATGGCCACGCTACACACACACACCATTGCGCCAGCCCCAGTCAGAAAAGAGCGACCCGGACGTGTGGCTGGCAAGGTCGCGCTGGTCACGGGCGGCACCGGGGGCATTGGCCAGGCGATTGCCCTGCGTCTGGGCCAGGAAGGTGCACGCGTGGTGCTGACCGACATCAACCCCGCGCTTGCCGCTGCGGCCACGGCGGCTCTTCAGTCGCAAGGCATTGAGACGATCTTCGTCCAGCATGACGTGTGCGATGAGGCAAGCTGGAAAGCTGCCGTAGCGGCCGCCTGCGAGCGCTTTGGCCAACTCGACGTGCTGGTCAACAACGCGGGCATCGCGCTGCCACCGCCTGAATCCTTTGAGCTCACGCGGTTCGAAGACTGGCGAAAAATCATGAGCGTCAACCTTGATGGTGTGTTTCTGGGCATGCGCGAGGCCGTGGCCGTGATGAAAGACAGTGGTGGCGGCTCCATCGTCAACATCGGCTCGATTGCCGCCTACGTCGGCACGCCAGGTGGTGCTGCGTATGGCAGCAGCAAGGGCGGCGTGCGATCGCTGACCAAGCAAGCGGCGGTGATGTGTGCCCGCAAGGGCTACAACATTCGCATCAATGCCGTTCACCCCTGCTACATCCGCACACCGTTGACGGAAGCATCCGCCGCAAAACGCTTTGGGGCTGACAAAGCGGTGCAGGCGCTCAAAGACCTGCACCCCTTCCAATGCCTGGGCGAGCCAGATGACGTGGCCTACGCCGTGCTGTTTCTGGCGTCTGACGAGTCACGCCTCGTCAACGCGGCCGATATTGTGGTGGACGGGGCCTTGTTGAGCAGTTGAGCGCCTGGGCTTTGAGAAAGCCGACAGACAGACCGACCGGCTGCAGGCTAATTCTTGTAGGCGTCTGCAACATCGCTTTTCATCTTGTCGAGCGCGTCTTTTGAGAAATACTTGCCTTTCAGGATCACCGCCGCAATCCGGTCCAGATTCGCCGCGGCCTCGACCGGGTTGGCATCCAGCAGAACCAGGTCGGCATTTTTGCCTTCGTCAACCGTTCCCATGCTGGCTTCGCGGTTCATGAACTGGGCGCCGTTCAAGGTTGTCATTTGCAGGATTTCAAGCGGCGACAGCCCGGCGGCGGCAAGCGACTTGAATTCCTGATGCAGGCTGACGCCCGGGATCACCCAGATGCCGCCCAGGTCAGAGCCGGTCAACATCTTGACGCCATTTTGTTTCATCGCCTTGGTGAGCTTTTCCTGCAGGCTGTAATACTGCCGGAAGGTGGCCGCCGCTGGTGCAGGCACGTTGCTTGAATACTGCTGTGCCAGGCCTTCCCAGAGCGCCCTTCTGCCCTTGTCAATGTAGGCCAGGTTGGGGTCAGTCCGATAAGCCTGGTCATCACTGAATGCCATCGTGCGCACGCGAATCAGTGTGGGCACCTGCCAGGTTTCGTTTTTGACAAAAGCCTTGGACACATCCTGGCACTTGGCATCGTTGTAGGTGTCCATGATGCGCTGGTAAAAGGGCGCGTCCAGCGCACGGAAGCGCAAGGGGCTGACGACGGCTGCCAGCGAGAACGGAACCTGAGCGCCGCCGCCACTGAAGACCCCCTGGCGGATGCTGGCCGCGTCGGTGGCACAGTCCAGCAATATCCCCATGCCGGCGCCCAGGTGTTCAATCGCCCGCCAGCCGGCCTCGGACGATTCAACCGCCGTGACGCCCAAAGACAGATGCCCGGCAACTCCCAGGCCCTGCGCCTTGGCCTCAGCCAACACGGCCAGTGTCACGTCCCGGCTACCGGCGACGATCTTGATAAAACCTGCGCCCATGGCTTTTTGTTGCTGCACCTGGGCAATCGCGATGGCAGGCGTGGGTATGCCGGCCACCAGCGGGCCTGAAACCTGCAGCACTTCCGGCGCGTCAACCCGGCCTGCGGCACTGTCTGCATTGAGCTGGCTCACGCGTTTGATCACCTCGGGTGAACCGGCCATTTCGCGGATGCCGGTGATGCCGTTGGCGATCAGCAGCGGCCAGAAAGTGACGGGCAGGTCTGCGGCGGCCATGGCGTGGGTGTGCATGTCCAAAAACCCGGGCACCAGGTACTTGCCAGACCCGTCGATGGTTTGCGCCGCGGCGCCAACCCGGATGGCCCGGTCCGGGACGATATTGCGGACGCTGGCGCCTTCGATCACGACCGCCATCTGTGACGAGGTGGAGCCGTCACGCGTGTTCACAATGTTGACGTTGCGGATCACCAGACCTTTTGTGACCTCAAGCGGCTCGGCACCGGGGCTGGCACAGGAAGCCAGCGCCAAGCTGATCGCGATTGCAGCGACCGAAGAAAGGGGTTTCGACAAAACTTTCATGTTGGGCGTCCTTGGAGTCTCGGGGCAATGGGGTATAGGCGCGGGCGCGGGTCTGGCAGGGCTTAGCGAAGGCTCAGGGTATCCAGCCCGCGGGTGCCGCTGTCGGGGCGTTTCTTGATGCTGGCCTCATCTTCACCCGCATGAAAGCGCCGGGCCAGATCAGCCGGGTTGAAGTCCACACCGATCGGATTCTTTGCAAAGGCAGGGCTGTAGAAAAACGCGCCGGCTTCTTCAACCGTATCGTAGTTGTCGACCTGCAGCTCGATCTGGTTGCCGTCCGGGTCGGCGTAATACATCGATGTGGTCGGCCCATGGTTGATGCACAGAACAGGCCGAATATTGATCCTGTCAAGGCGCTCGTACGTGGCGACCAGATCGCTCAACGACGCGTAGGTGAACGCAAAGTGGTGCACGCCCGTCACCCCATCCGGCTGACGCGGCAAGTCGGGTATGTTCAGCACGGCGATGCGATGATGCTCCTCGTCGTAGGAGAGAAATGCCAGAGCGCCGTCAGAGAACGCAGTTGTTGCGCCCAGCACGGTTTTGTACCAGTCGACCAGCGCGTCGAACTGTGAGGTGCGCAACACCACATGGGCCAGCCGCGCCGGAGAGATGACGGCAGACGTGACACTTTGTGGACGGGATTCAAGAACCTGATTCATGAAAGGTCTCCTCAATGCCCGTGACGTCAATCGGCGCTGGCACCGGTACGCTTGACCATGTCGGCGTAGAACACCGTTTCGGTGTCAATCAGGCTGGTCAGCGCGGCGGGTGATATGGGATAGGGCACAAAACCAAAACCCGAAAGCTTTTCGGCGACCTCCGGCTGGGCCAGTACCTCGTTCAAACTCTTGTTGAGGGTGCTGACGACTGCGGCGGGAGTGCCTTTGGGGGCCAATACCGACACCCAGCTACGAACCGTCACATTTTTGGGACCACCCGACTCTTCAATGGTGGGCACATTGGGCATGATGCTTGAGCGGACGTTGTCGCCAATCGCCAGCAGGCGCACCTTGCCAGCCTTCAGCAAAGGCCCGGCGCTGGCCAGGCTGCCGATGGCCCAGTCCACCTCACCGGTGGAAACGGCGATGTACAGCTGCGAGATTTCTTTGAACGGGACGTGCACCATTTTCGTGTTGGAAGCCGCCTCGACCTGTGCCGCTCCCAGGTGCAAAGGCCCGCCGACCGAGTTGGAGCCATAGGTCATCTTGCCGGGTTGTGCCGCCGCAGCAGCCAGCAGTTCCTTGACTGACTGGTAGGGGCTATTGGTGCCGACCACAACAAAGAAAGACAGCCGGTACAAGCCGCCCACGGGTGCATAGTCTGCCTTCGGGTCGTAGGGCAACTTCTTGAACAGGGAAGGGCTGATGGACAGATGGCCCACATCGGCCAGAACTAGGTCATACCCGGTAGGCGCAGCCGCCTTGCCGGCATTCATCGCCAGAAAGCCATTGGCACCGGGGCGGGTATCCACCAACACAGGCTGTTTCCAGCTGGCCGACAGGCGCTCGCCCACAATGCGGGCCACCACATCGGGCCCGCTGCCGGCCGGAAACGGAGAAATCAAACGGACGGCCTGGTTGGGAAAGGCCTGGGCCCAGCCTTGTGTAGTGAACAAACCAAGGCCAAGGCCGAGGCTTGCAGCCAGAAATACGGCAAATCGCTGCTTCATTTTCTCTCCAATGGGTGGTGATGACAGGCCATGCGGATGTTAGTGGCCGCATTAAAAAGCAGGCAGACTGCAAATTGAGGGGGTTGATACCGGTTTGGCATCGCCACGGCCCAATCCGGTCGCACCCGGCAAATTACTGACCCAGCTCGTCCCGGTGCAGCACCGCGCGACGCATCATGTCGCAGAAGTAGTCTGCGGCTGGCGTCATGGGCAGGCCATTGCGCCGCACCAGGCAGACGGGCGGTGCCGGCAGGAGTTCCCGCACATGGATTGGCTGGACAGCGTGCCTCAGCAAGGGGGATTTGGTCCACTGGATGGGCAGCATCATGAGCAGGTCGGAATAGACAAGTGCAACCAGAAAAGTCAAAGTGGAATGCGCCTGCAAGACCAGTTTGGGGGCTGGCAAGCCATTTTGCGCGAACAGGGGCCCCAACTCTTCTTCGGCAATGTGGGTGATGGAGGTGGTGATCCATTCGGCATCGGCCAGATCACCCAGACAGCGGGCCTGGGCCAGAGGGTGATCCTTGCGTCCGACGATGACGCGTGTATTGTCAAACAGCTTCTCGGTCAACAATTCAGGCGCCACTTCGCCCGGAGCGGGGCCGATGTAAAGGTCCACGCGGCTCTCTTTCAGGTCCTTTTCGATAGTCGGATAAACCGCGTCAATGATGTCCAGCGCCACGTTCGGATATCGCGTCCTGAAGGGCCGCAGCACGTTGGGCAGCAGCGCCATATGCGCCACGCTGGACAGTGCAACGGTCAAACGCCCGTGGGTCTCGCCACGCAACTGGTCAAGCTCTTCTTGCGCCGAGCGCAGCTCGTTGCGTACCGTGCTGGCTCGGCGCAGAAAAACCTCACCCATGGGTGTCAGGCGCACACCCGTGGGGCGACGCTCAAACAGCACCACGCCGAGCTCGCGCTCCAACTCCTGGATGCTGCGGCTGATGGCGGGTTGCGCGCTGCCCAACTGGCGCGCGGCGGCACGCAGGCTGCCGCGCTCGGCAACGGCCAGAAAGTCTCGCAGGGAACTGAATTTCATGGCCATGGTTTTAGGGATTCAGCATAGTGATAGAAATTTGACATTACCCACTGAAAATTGTCATCTTCTGGCATCGCAACCGCATCCGTATCATCCCTAGCGTACATTCAAACGAGCACGCCGACTGACCGTTGCGGGCTGAACCACAGGAGATGTGATGGCGGATCAGTCTTTGCTGCGCACACGGGTATTGATCGTCGGTGCCGGGCCGGTCGGCCTGGCGCTGGCCATCGAGCTGGGCCACCGCGGTGTTCCCTGTCTGTTGATTGAACGCAATGACCGTGTCGGATACGCGCCCCGCGCCAAGACCACCAACGTTCGCACGCGTGAGCACTTCCGGCGCTGGGGCATTGCCGACAAGCTGCGCGCGGCCTCACCCCTGGGTGTGGACTACCCCTCCAACGTGGTGTTCTGCACCCGCCTTGCAGGCTTTGAGCTGACCCGGTTTGAGAATGCCATGTACTGCGCACCCGGCCGCAACCCGCTTTATTCGGAACACGCGCAATGGGTTCCGCAGTACACGGTCGAAGAAGTTATGCGCGAACATGCGCAGTCGCTGCCAGGCGTTGATTTGCGTTTCAATTGCGAACTGAAATCGTTTGCCCAGGATGGTGAGCACGTACAGGCGCTGACGCGGGATCTGGTGCATGGTGAAGACATCACCATCGAGGCGGAGTTTCTGGTGGGCGCTGACGGCGCGCGCAGCAAGGTGCGTGAGGGCATCGGCGCCCGGATGCAGGGGACCTACGGCCTGTCCCGCAACTACAACATCGTCTTTCGTGCGCCGGGGCTGGCCCAGGCCCACCTTCACGGGCCGGCCATCATGTACTGGCAGATCAACGGCGACGCGCCGAGCCTGATCGGACCGATGGACCGCGGCGACAAATGGTTCTTCATGCCCACCGGAGTGCAGGAAGGCTGGAAGCTCGACGCCGCCGACGCGCCGGCGCTGATCCGCAAGGCCACCGGCATTGACCTGCCGTACGAAGTGTTGTCCACCGACGAGTGGGTCGCCAGCCGCTTTCTGGGTGACAAGTACCGCGACCGCCGGGTCTTCCTGGCCGGGGACGCCTGCCATCTGCACCCGCCCTTTGGCGGCTATGGCATGAACATGGGCGTGGCCGACGGCGTTGATTTGGGCTGGAAGCTGGCCGCCGTGCTCACAGGCTGGGGCGGCGCCCAACTGCTGGACAGCTACGAGCCCGAGCGCCGCCCGGTGCATGACAGGGTGCTGGACGAGGCGGTAGCCAATCACGCCATGTTGGGCAACCAGCTCTGGAAAGACGGCCTGGACATTGACAGCGAGGCCGGTGCCGCCCTGCGCCGTGAGGTTGGCGGGCGCATCCAGGCGACCAAAATGCGCGAATTCACCACACTGGGCGTGATGCTGGGTTATCGTTATGACGATTCACCGGTGATCGTGCCGGACGGCAGCCACGCCCCGGGCCATGACTATGTCAACTACGTGCCCACCTCGCGCCCAGGTGCCCGGGCGCCACACGCCTGGATGCATGACGGCACTTCGCTGTTTGACCACTTTGGCGCCGGCTTCACGCTGCTGGCATCAAAGGATGCGCCGTCCGAAGCGATCGACCAGGCGCGCGTGCAGGCGCAACACGCCGGGGTACCGCTCAAGGTGCTGCAGCCGCACGAAGCCGGCATCGCCGAGCTTTACCCGACCCGCTTCACGTTGATCCGGCCCGACCAGCACGTGGCGTGGCGGGGCAACGCCTGGCCCGCCGCGTCTGCGGGAATACTTGAAAAAGTCACCGGCAAGGCCAACTCCTTCATGACGTCCCTGAAAAAATAAGCCATGCGATTGAGTGCCTCTAAAAACGATGCCGGAAAGCCCCGACTGTTCGCCCGCCTGCCTGACCAGAGAGGCGACCAGGTGGTGGACCTCAGCGCCGCAGGTCTGCCCGACAGCCTGGACGCCCTGCTGCGCCAAGGCGATGCCGGCATGGCCGCTGCCAAGGCGGCCATCTCAAAGCGCGCGCACTGCCTGCCGCTGGCGGGCATCCACTATCTGCCCCCGGTTCTGGCACCCTCCAAGGCGTTTGCGAGGTTGAAGTGGAAGGCATAGGCATACTGCGCAACAGCATCGTCGGCGAAGAGCCGGCCTGAGGACGTGCTGGCCATTTCACGATAAAGTCGCAGTATTGACTCCAGGAGACCAGCCATGCAACTCAGCCCCGAACAAAAAGCCCAGTTCGACCGCGACGGCTATCTGTTTTTTCCAGGCCTGTTTACGTCCGAGGAAACGCAGAAGCTCAATGACGCCGTCCCCGAACTCTACGCGCGCCGCGAAGACTACAACGTGCGTGAAAAAGACAAAGACGCTGTCCGCACCAACTTCGCCGCCCACATGTACAGCGAGCCATTTGCCAGGCTGGCCCGTCACCCGCGCATGATCGAACCGGTCGAAGACTTGCTGGGCGAGGCGCTGTACATGCACCAGTTCAAGATCAACGGCAAGATGGCGTTTGAGGGTGACGTCTGGCAGTGGCACCAGGACTACGGCACCTGGCTCAACGACGACCTGATGCCGACCGAGCGTGCCATGAACATCGCGATTTTTCTGGACGACGTGACCGAACACAATGGCCCGTTGATGTTCATCCCCGGCAGCCACAAAAAAGGCGTGGTGGATGCCAAACACGACCTGACCACCACCAGCTACCCGCTGTGGACGGTGAGCAATGATTTGATTCGCCAGCTGGTGCAACGGGGCGGCGGCAAAAATGGCGGCATCGTCAGCCCCAAAGGGCCGGCCGGCTCGATGATTCTGTTCCACTCCTGCCTGGTACACGCTTCTGGGTCAAACCTCTCGCCCTTCAACCGCGTGGCGGTGTACCTGAGCCTGTGCGCGGTCAGCAACCACATCCGTCGCCACAAACGCCCCGAGTACATCGCCCACCGCGACTTCAGGCCCATCACCTGCCTGCCCGACGACTGCCTGGTGAGGGACTACCCGGTTGATTTGCCGTGGAAAGACGGCGTGCCCGCCACGGCCATGCAAACCTCGATGGATCCGATTGCCTCAGAGCGCAAAGCGGCCTGATCAACCCACCGTTCGGACTGAGCCGGTCGAAGCCGCACCGCCGCGCATGCACTTCGACAGGCTCAGTGCGAATGGTTTCATAAATGGAAGACACGATGAGCCTCTACACCCAACTCCAACAACGCGCCGCCAGCGGCAACCCTATCCGAATCGGCCTCATCGGCGCGGGAAAATTCGGCTCGATGTACCTGGCGCAGATCCCGCGCACTGCGGGTGTGCATCTGGTCGCGATTGCCGACTTGTCGCCAGACGCTGCGCGGGCTAATTTAGCCCGCGTTGGGTGGAAAATAGATCAAGTCCTCGCAAACAGTGCGCAGACAGCTATACAAACAGGAGCGACCTGGATCACCGACGACTGGCGGGCCGTTGTGACCCACCCGCAAATCGACATCATTGTGGAGTGCACCGGCAACCCCATCGC
>JANYCG010000076.1 GCA_025360385.1 Burkholderiales bacterium
CAAATCGAACCAAGCACTATCGGCGCCCGAACTTCTGCTGATTTGGATTGTCGATTTCATAGCCGCAGTATGCTGCAAATTCGCGCCGTTTTGCGCATGGAGCGCAGTTCCGCGGCCCCTGGGCTGCTATCTGCCTGCGCATTGCCCGATTCCCGTCTTGGCCAGCTTCTCGATGTTGTGCACCATGCAGTACAAATTCCATTGCGTGTTGACCTTGGTACGACCCCGGTGGTTCAAGCGGGTCAGCCGTTTGTTGTGCCGGATGTTGGCAAACACTGGCTCTACGGTGCCAATGCGCTGGCTGTACAGCTGCCTGCCTCTGGGTGAATCAATCGCCTGGCGCATGCGTTCACTGGGGTGTGTCGGGTCTTTGACCTTGGCCTCAAAGCGGGTGACCTGGCGGCCCCGCTGGCTTTTCGTGTTCTTCAGGCACCCAGCGCGCAAGGTGCAGGATTGGCAGTCCTCATCCTTGGCCGCAAACAACTGGTAGCGCAGTCCCCGGGCCAGGATCAGCAGCACGCACAGATACACGTCCCCACGTGGGGTGATGCCAGCCAGCCAGGCCCCGAATTGGGCGGCATTCGTGAATTGCCTGAAGTCGCCCACCGTCGCCACCACGGCTGATGCAGTGACGGGCCCCGCCCCCATCAACTGCTCAGCCTGGCGCACTTGTTCGTTGGCTTTGCCGTGGGCTGCAATGCTCGGGCTTGACTGCCGCCTTGTCATCCATACAATGTATGTATGAGATTCGAATGGGACCCTGTCAAGGCGGCGTCGAACGCCAAGAAGCACAAAGTCACGTTTGAGATGGCCAAGACGGTCTTCTACGACGACTTCGCGGTGCAGTTCTTTGACGAAGAACACGCCTTCAGCGAGGAGCGCTTCCTCTTGTTGGGTATGAGCTCCGACGCAAGGCTTCTCTTGGTGTGTCACTGCGAGAGAGAAGACGGGAGCGTCATTCGGATCATCTCAGCCCGCAAGGCAACGGAGACCGAGTCTCAGCACTATCGAGGTGAATGACATGAAAGCCGAATACGATCTGTCGAAGATGAAGTCGCGTCGAAACCCTTACGCGTCCAAGCTCAAGAAGTCAGTGACCATGCGGCTTTCCGAAGACGTCGTGCAGTACTTCAAGGGCATGGCAACAGAGGCGGGTGTGCCATACCAGAGCCTTATCAATCTCTACCTGAGAGATTGCCTTGCACAGAATCGCAAGGTCGACATCAAGTGGCCCAGCGCTGCCTAACATGTCAATCGACGCAGACCCACAACAGCAGGCAGCGGTTTCGCCGCTTATGTTGGTGGTCCGGTCATTTTTACGATTAACGCTATTCTTTGGGCGACACAGGTGAGCACCTCGCCAATTGGACTCGTGCCCTTGGAGCCAGACGGCGAGCGGCTCGTTGCGTATCTCGAGCGGAGGACACCATGGGGCTCTTGACCTTCAGCATCAACGTCACCCTGGACGGCTGCGTCGACCACCAGGAAGGAGTCGCCGACAACGAGACACACACCTTCTTCACCCGCCTCATGGACGAGGGCGGGGCGATGCTGTGGGGCCGCGTCACCTACGAGATGATGGAGAGCTACTGGCCAGCGGTCGCCCACGGCGACGCGGAGGCCCCGCCGGCGATGCGCGAGTGGGCGGTCAAGCTGGAGGCCAAGCCGAAGTACGTGGTGTCCTCGACGCGGCAGGACTTCCCCTGGACCAACAGCCATCACATCGCCGGCGACCTGCGAACGGCCGTACAGAAGCTCAAGGACGCGACCCCGGACGGTGTGCTGCTCGGTAGCGGCAAGCTCGCGACCGAGCTGGACCGGCTGGATCTGATCGACGAGTACAAGTTACTCGTCCACCCCAGGATCGCCGGCCACGGCCCGACCCTGTACCAGAGCGGGCTGCCCAGCACGCGACGGCTTGAGTTGATCTCGGCGATGCCGCTGCGCAGCGGCGCGGTCGCCATGCACTACCGGCGCGCGCGCTGACTCGCCGATGGGTCATGTCGCCTACCGTTCCTTCAAGCGGACGTCCCTTCGGTCCGCCGCTTATTGAACCGGCCCCGTGATGTTTGAACCGCTCGCCCTGAGCTTGGCGAAGGGCTTCGATACGCTCAGCCTGAACGGAATTTAAGACTTCAACAGGCCGGATCAATAATTCAAACGTCGAGCTTCATAAGGAAGCAGAGCCACGAACACCGACGAACAATCCATACGCAATCTGGTGAACGGCTGGCATCACACCGGATCGAGTCCACGAATGAAATCCAGGAGGTAGAGGTCTCTGGAACCCTGGCTTACTGCTGGAATGTGCGCACAGTACAGATCACGCCCAAAGCCGGGGGCCAGCCTGTAGTTCGAACTGGCAGTGCCGTAGCCATCCTCAGAAAGCAAGGCAACGGCGCTTGGGCTCTACTGCGCGACGCCAACCTTTTCGCCGTATCCGCAGAGCAAACATCAACCGCAAGCGCCCAAAGAAAAACCCCCGACAGCCACAGCCATCGGGGGTGAATCAGCTACCAAGTAGCGGGAGACTACCGGCTGTAAGCCGTCTCGCCGTGGCTGGTGATGTCCAGGCCTTCGCGTTCGTCTTCTTCAGGCACCCGCAGGCCGATCACGATGTCAACGATTTTGTAGGCGATGAAGGACACGACGCCTGACCAGACCACGGTGACCATGATGGCCTTGAACTGGATCCAGACCTGGTCCATGATGGGCACAGACGACACCGCTGCTGTGACCCAATCACCGACCACGCCTGGGCCGCCCAGGGCCTGGTTGTTGAACACGCCGGTCAGCAAGGCACCGACAATGCCGCCCACGCCGTGCACACCGAACACGTCCAGCGAGTCATCGGCACCCAGCATTTTCTTCAGGCCATTGACACCCCACAGGCAGGCAAACCCGGCGATGAAACCGATGATGATGGCACCCATCAATCCGACGTTGCCGCAGGCCGGGGTGATGGCCACCAAACCGGCCACGGCACCAGAGGCTGCGCCCAACATCGAGGCTTTGCCGGTTTTCAGTGATTCACCAATGCACCAGGCCAATACGGCCGCTGCGGTGGCAGAGAAGGTGTTCATGAAGGCCAGAACGGCGGTGCCGTTGGCTTCCAGGGCGGAACCGGCATTGAAGCCGAACCAGCCGACCCACAACAGGGATGCGCCCACCATGGTCAAGGTCAGGCTGTGCGGGGCCATGGCTTCTTTGCCGTAGCCAGTGCGCTTGCCGATCACGAAGGCACCGACCAGGCCAGCGACGGCGGCGTTGATGTGCACCACGGTGCCACCAGCAAAGTCCAGCGCGCCCCACTGCCAGATCAGGCCGGCCTTGGCATTCATTGCGTCAGCGACTTCCTTGGTGGCGTAGGCATCCGGGCCCATCCAGAACCAGACCATGTGGGCAACCGGCGTGTAGCTGAAGGTGAACCACAGCACCATGAACAGAAGCATGGCCGAGAACTTGATGCGCTCGGCGAAGGCACCGATGATCAGGCAGCAGGTGATGGCGGCAAACGTGGCCTGGAACGCCATGAACAGCAGTTCAGGAATCACAACGCCTTTGCTGAAGGTGCCCGTGTTCGCAAACTCGCCTTTCATCGGGTCGAACAGGCCTTTCATGAAGAGCCGGTCAAAGCCGCCAATGAAGGCGTTGCCCTCAGTGAACGCAAGACTGTAGCCGTAGATGCACCACAGCACCACGATCATCGAGAAGGTGACGAACACCTGCATCAAGACCGACAGCATGTTCTTGCTGCGCACCAGGCCGCCGTAGAACAGCGCCAATCCGGGGATGGACATCATGATGACGAAGGCAGTGGCCACGATCATCCAGGACACGTCGCCTTTATTGGGCACGGGCGCCGGGGCGGCGGACGCGGCAGCAGCGGGGGCTGGCGTAGCGGCCGCTGCGGCGGGCGCAGCGGCCTTGGCCTCAGCAGGGGCTGCGGCGGCGGGCGCGGCTGCGGCTGGGGCAGCCGGCGCCGCCTGGGCCATGGCGACGCTGCCAAAGCCCAGCAAACCAATTCCCAGCGCGAGGGAAGCAAGTAGTTTTTTCATGTTAGTTTCTCTTTTTAGGAAGTGTGCTGACTGTCATGCAGGGTCGCGTTGCGTCCTTGTCGCATGAAAGTTCGTTCTTTCTGATGAATGGCTCACAGCGCCTCTTTGCCGGTTTCACCCGTGCGGATGCGCACCACCTGTTCGAGGTTGTAGACAAAAATCTTGCCATCGCCGATTTTGCCGGTGCGCGCTGCGCCTTCAATCGCCTCGATGGCGCGGTCCACCAAGACGTCGTCAATGGCGGCTTCAATCTTGACCTTGGGCAAAAAGTCGACCACATACTCTGCGCCGCGGTACAGCTCGGTGTGGCCTTTTTGGCGGCCGAAACCTTTGACTTCAGTCACCGTGATGCCCTGCACCCCAATGGTGGACAGCGCCTCACGCACTTCGTCAAGCTTGAACGGCTTGATGATGGCAGTTACGAGTTTCATAGAGTCTCCTCAATTGGGGGTTGTTTCAGAAGCTGTATTTCACGCCGAGGGCCAAACCACTTTTGCCCAAATAGTTGGTGTTGCCGTTTGAGTTGACGTAAAAAGTCTGGTCCGCATTGGTGCCATAGGCGGCCAGGTTGCCCGAGAATCCGCTGCCAAAGTCTTTGGCCAGCGTCAGCGCATAGTCGGTGTAATCACCCAGATTGCCGGCCTGGCCCTTGACGGCCTGGCGACCGACGTGGGGCGTCAATGTGTAGCCGCTGCCCAGGTCAAAGTTGGCGCTCAGGTCGATGTAATTGCTGCCATTGCTGTTTAAGAAACCCAGGAAAGTGCCAGTGCTTTGGCTGTATTTCAGGGTGGCCACGCTGTACGTCAATGCGCCGTAAAACTCAGTCGTGTTGGCATTGGTGACAGAGCCAAAGCCGGGCGTGCCCGCAGCGCCAGAGTCATTGCCTGGGTACTGATAGGAGATCAGGCCCACGTCAAAGCCCAGATCCTTGGTGATCTCGCCCTTGTAGCCGCCGTACAGGTCAACTTCCAGGGCCCCATTGTTGGCACCGTTGAATTGCTTGACCCAGCTCACATTGGAGGCCCAGACACCGAGGTAAATGCCGCTCTTGTGTGAAAAATCGACGCCGCCTTGCAAAGCGCCGCCGAAGTTGGTTTGCGTGATGCCCCGGAAACGGTAGTCGGTCACGACACCCACGTTGTAGGCGAAGGTGTAATCCGGCTCAGGTTCCTTGGCGGACGCGGGGGCTGCCGTCTGGGCCATGGAGGCCGTGGCACTGGCCAGCAAGGCAGCGGCGAGCAGGGTGGATTTAGGTTTGAAAATGGTTGGCATAAAAAACTCCGTCTGAGGTTTCAAAAAATAAAAGCTGAGCACCCAGGGAATCAAGCACGTAATGTGCCAATTTGTTTTGACCGATTCAGCGCGGCTGGTGTAAACGGAATTGACCGATCTGCGTTAAACAATCTGTACAAATAAACAGTTGCACTATTTCGGTGCTATTCCCTGCCAGATTGGACATTGCCATGCACCAAAAAAGGAAAAACCGTCCATGAGCCTGTCTCTTGTGCAAAGCCGGGCTTTGCTGGGCCTGAATGCCGCCGCCGTCACGGTCGAAGTCCACCTTGCCAATGGTTTGCCCAGCTTCACCTTGGTCGGGCTGGCCGACGTTGAGGTGAAAGAGGCACGCGAGCGGGTTCGGTCCGCTATCCAGAACTCCGGGCTTGAGTTCCCCAACAACAAACGCATCACGGTCAATCTGGCTCCGGCGGATTTGCCCAAAGACTCGGGCCGCTTTGACCTGCCCATTGCGGTGGGCATTCTCGCGGCCAGCGGGCAGATCGATGCGGCCCGGCTGGCGGGCCACGAGTTCGCCGGCGAGTTGTCGCTGTCGGGCGAGTTGCGCCCGGTGCGCGGGGCCTTGGCCATGAGCCTGGCCTTGCACGGTGCGCAAGTACGCACAAAATTAGTGCTGCCAGAAGGCAGCGCCGAAGAAGCCGCCTTGGTGCCGGATACCCATGTTTACCGGGCCAAACACCTGCTCGATGTGGTCAGCCATTTTTTGCCCGAGGTGGCCGACGCCCCAGCCCCAGCGCCCGCCCCAGGTTGGACACGGGTGGTGGCATCACCTATTCAAGTGAGTGCGCACTATGCCGATATGGCTGACGTCAAAGGACAGTCTGGTGCCAAGCGGGCGCTTGAAATAGCCGCGGCGGGCGGCCACAGCCTGCTGCTCAAAGGCCCGCCGGGGTCCGGCAAGTCGATGTTGGCTCAGCGGTTTGCCGGCCTGCTGCCCCCCATGACCACGCTGGAGGCGCTTGAAAGCGCGGCCGTTGCATCGGTCGGCGGGCGCTTCGCGCTGAAGCATTGGGCGCAGCGTCCCACCTGCAGCCCGCACCACACGGCCAGTGCCGTCGCTCTGGTTGGCGGCGGCTCACCTCCTCGGCCCGGTGAGATATCACTGGCCCACAACGGCGTTTTGTTTTTGGACGAGTTGCCGGAGTTCCCGAGAGCCGCGCTGGAAGCCCTGCGCGAGCCGCTTGAAACCGGCACCATCACCATCTCCCGCGCGGCAAGGCGAAGCGAGTTTCCAGCGCGGTTTCAACTGATCGGCGCGATGAACCCCTGCCCCTGCGGCTACCTCGGCTCCAGCCAGAAAGCCTGTCGCTGCACGCCCGACCAGGTGGCGCGTTACCAGGGCCGGCTCAGTGGCCCCTTGATCGACCGCATCGACCTGCATGTGGAAGTGCCGGCCTTGCCCGCCACCGAACTGCTGCAAGCGCCGCCCGGTGAATCCACCGCCAGCATCCGCGAGCGCTGCACCCAGGCGCGCGCGCGCGCCATTGCCCGCCAGGGCAAAACCAACCAGGCGCTGCAAGGCCAGGAGATCGACGACTTCCTGTTGCTGGACGACGCGGCCGCCAAGTTTTTGAACGTGGCGGCGGCCCGCCTGGGCTGGTCAGCCCGCAGCACCCACCGCGCCCTGAAGGTCGCCCGCACCATTGCGGATTTGGCCGGGGCCCGCACAACGCAGGTGACGCATGTTGCTGAGGCCATGCAGTATCGGCGCGGAGTTGGCGCTTGAGTTTGATAAAAAAATAAGCTGCTTCGACGAGTTCCCCAAACGCCTGCACCACCCCAAAGAATCAGACTTGCTGTTTCCCGCGTTGCCAGGCTGACGCCCCACACCTTGCCCACACCTTGCCCACCATTGTCCGACTACCGATCAGGCCCTGGCTGAGGAGGACTGAAAAATGCTTGACGCCGTGTTTGCAGACAACCACCATCCACTGACCGGCCGCGCCATGTGTGATCCGGCCTGCGACTGGCCGTTCACCGGCATCGTGATGCGCACGCCAACGCCGACCGGCCTGGGCAAGGCCTGATTCCAGCAAAGGCTTTCATTGCTTTGTTTAATATAGCAAACTATTGAGCATTGACGGGAACATAAGCCAGGTTTTACCTTGACTATCATTCGACGGCAGTCGACGTGGCCCAAAACAAGCTGACGCTGAAACGCGGCGGGTTGCCGTCTGTCTGGGCCGTCGTGCCCATTTCAAAACGCGCCCCCAGCAAGTCGGCGTAACGCCCCACGATGGCCAGGCCCAGGCCGCCGCTGCGCGGGAGCTGGCCATCGGCGCGGTGGGCAGCCGCGCCATTGCTGAAGGCATTCTGGCGGCCGTTTTCCTGCTGCCAACGTTGCATCAAAGTGTGCCGGGCTTCTGGCGCAATGCCGGGGCCGTTGTCGATGACGCTCAGGCGGGTGCCGGCCGCGTTGGCGCGCAGTTCCACTGTGATCACGGGTGGGGCGGGCAGCGCCGGGCGCCCATAACGCAGCGCGTTGTCCAGCAAGTTGGTCAAGACGCCTTCGATCAGCGCCAGGTCGCCGCGCAGGGTAATCGCCTCGTCCAGCCCACGGCCGCCCAAATCAACGCCGAGTTTGTCTGCCCTTGGCAAGGTGTCCAGCAACACGCGGCGCACCAGGGCGCTCAGGTCAAGGGGCGCCAGGCGCAGGCTGTCGCGGGTTTCATCAGCCAGGGCCAGGGCCAGCAATTGCTCCACCAAGTGGCTGGCCCGCGCCTCGCTGGCCGCCACGGCCACCAGTTGCCGCTGCCAGACCTGCGGGTTGGACTGCGCCAGGCCGTAGTCCGTCAGCGCCCGGATGCCCGCCAGGGGCGTGCGCAACTCGTGCGCCACATTGCCGGCAAACTCGCGCTGCGCCTGCACCCCGGCGTCCACCCGCGACATCAGGGCATTGACCGCCGTGCCCAGGCGTTGCACATCGCGGGTCGAGGCCTGAATCTGCACCGGCGCCAGGTCGTTGGCATCGCGCTGGTTCAGCGCCTTTTGCAAGGCGGCCAGGGGCTGCAGGTCTGCACCAATGGCGCGGCGCAACCACCAGGCCAGCAGCAGCAGCAACACAGCCTGCGGGCCAAATGAAAACAGCAGCACGCTTTGCAGCAACACGGCGCGGCTGCGTGTGGTTTGGGCGATCACCACCTGGTAGCCGGGCCCGGCGCTGCGGTACAGGCGCACCAGGCGCAGGGTCTTGCCCTGGTAGTCGCTGTCGCTGAACTCCGGGCGCCGGTCAGGCGTTGGCCCGGCTTGCCGGGGCGCATCGGGCAGTGGCGGGGCGGCGTGCAGCCACGGGTGCCCAGCCACCAAGCTGCCGTCTTTGCGCAGCACTGCAAAATAGACCGACTCAACCTGGTCAAACAACAAGGCCTTGAGCTCGATTTCAGTCAGCTTGAGTTGCACTTGGTCGCCTGTGGCCAGCACATTGGCGGCCAGCGCGTAGGCGTCGTCCAGCAAAGCGCGGTCAAAGGCCTGCTGCGCAAAATAATAGGCCACGCTGGCCGTCGCGGCCGTGCCCACCAGCCACATCAGCGCCAAGGGCAGCAACACGTGTTGCGCCAGCCGCGTGCGCAGCGAAGGCAAAGCCCGCAGTGGCACCCGGACCGGCTCAGGCGCGCGCGCGCCAGGGGTCGTGTGGGGCAAGTCAGCGGCGTCCGTCATGGGGGACATTCAAAGTGGCAGCATCCTGCGCGTCAAGCGCCCATGCCGCTCTGGGTTTCAAGCGCATAACCCAGGCCGCGCAAGGTGCGTATGCCAACTTCGCTGGCGCGCCCGGCAGAAGACAGTTCGGCGAGTTTTTTGCGCAGGCGAGAAATGAACGCCTCCAGCGCGTTGTCGCCCAGCGCCTCGTCAAAACCCGAAAGTTTGTCGGACAGCTCGCGTTTGTTCACCACCCGGCCGGGTGGCGTCATCAGTTCCCACAAGACCTCAAACTCGCGCGCCGGCAAGTCCAGTGCCTGCCCATGCAGGGTGAAGCGCCGCGCCTTGCGGTCCAGCGCCAGCGCCCCCATCGCCACCTGGTCTTGTGTGCCCAGGGCGCGGCGCACCAGCGCGCGCAGGCGGGCCTCGACCTCGCCTAGGTCAAACGGTTTGCCCAGGTAATCGTCCGCGCCGGCATCCAGCCCGTTGATGCGTTCGCTGGCGCGGTCCCGTGCGCTCAAAATCAGCACCGGTGTGGCGTCGCCACGCCGGCGAGCCTCGCGCAGGACGGAAAGGCCGGAGCCATCGGGCAGGTTCAAATCAAGCAACACAGCGTCAAACGGTTGCACCTGCCACAAGGTGCGCGCCGTGGCCAGGCTGGCGGCCTCGTCGACGCGGTGTCCGGCGTCAGCCAGGCTGGCGCACATCACGCCGCGCAACACTTCGTCGTCTTCAACCAACAAGATACGCATGGCAAGTGTCAGGGCAGGGCGGGTACGTGGTTTTCACACGGGTTTGGTCAGTTGGCGGTCAGGCAGCATCGGCGATAAACAGCGCCAAGGAAATCAATTATGAGCTCACAACCCCGACTTGCCGTCGCATGGCCCTGGCTGGTCGCCTGCCTGGCCAGTGGCGTCGTCGCATCCGTGGCCGCGCAAACCCCGCCCGTTGGCCTGTCGACCGGTATGGCGCAGCCCTCCGGCACCGCAGCCAAGCCGCTTAAATTGTCGGCGCTGACACTGGGCCAGGCACTGGACGCCGCCCTGAACAACGACGACATGGCGGTGGCTCGCAGCACGGTGGCTGCAGCGCTGGGCGACGTGGTGTCGGCTGACCGCGACCCGTTCCCAACGGTGTCCGCGCGGCTCAGCCAGATTGACCTGCAAAACGGCGTGGGTGACGGCAACCCGTTGACCCAATGGCGCGTCGACAAAAGCTTGGGCCTTGACTGGACCTGGGAGCGTGGCAACAAACGCGCCTTGCGCACCAAGACCGCCCAGCGCAACGCCCAGGCGGCGCAGGGCGACCTTGAAGAGACCCAAATCCAGCAACTGCTGGCCGCCACCAATGCCTTTTATGACCTGGCGGCGGCGCAAGAACGTGTTGCCCAAATTCAGGCCAACGCCGACGGCACGGCACAAATTGCCGTGTCTGCGGCCAAACGCGTCAATGCTGGCGACCTGGCGCGGCAAGACGCCTTGCGCCTTGAAATTGAAGCCGAACGCGCCAAGGGCGACGTGTTGCAGGTGTCCATGGACCGGCGCCGCGCCGCGCTGGCGCTGGCCTTGGTGCTAGACCTGGACGCGCACGATCAAAGTGTGGCCGTGCAGGTTAAATGGCCCGCGCCAGATGGTGCCCGCAATGGCGCAGATTCAAGCGACTCTGCCTTGCGCGCCCTGGTGGACACCCGCGCAGACGTACGCGCTGCGCAAGAGCGCCTGGCCGCCGCTGAAGCGGGCATTGAAGGTGCCAGCGCCCAGAAGAAAGCCGACGTCACCTGGGGCGTGTCGTATGACCACTTTCCGGGCACGTCCACGGCATTGGTCGAGTTGCGCATGCAGATGCCCCTGCAATTTGGCTACCAATTCAAAGGCGAAATCACACGCGCGCTGGCACTGCGCGAAGCGGCCGAAGGCGGGCTTGACAAAACCCGCCGCGCCGCTGGCCTGGAGTTGCAGGGCCTGCGCGCACAGTTGCAAAGCACCCTGCTGCGCAGCCAGGGTTATGAACGGGATATCTTGCCGCGTGCCAAACAGGTGGCGGACCAGGCCGAGTTTGCCTATGCCAAAGGTGCGCTCACGTTGAACGACCTGCTGGACGCCCGCCGTACCTTGCGGGCCACTGGCCTGGACGCGCTGGCGGCCCGCGCCGACTACGCCAAAACCGCCACCGCCTGGCGCTTGCGCACGCAGCCTTTTGCAGTGTTGCTGAATGAATTGAACCAGACGAATTGAACCCGAGGAACGCCACCGTGTCACGATTTCCCAACCCTGCTGCCTTGACTGTGTCCACCGCGTTGCTGGCGGCCTTGCTGTGCGCCTGCACGCCCGCTGCGCCGCCCGAAACCCCTGCGCCGGCCCAGCCGATTGTGCAAGACCGTCAAATTCGTTTTCCACCAGGCCATCCACAATTGGCGCTCTTGGGGTTAACGGCGGCAGCGCCAGGAAAAACCACCACCGTGGAATTGCCCGCGCGGCTGGTCTGGAATGAATCTAAAACACAGCGCATTTACCCGGCATTTGCCGGCCGTGTCACGGGCATTCGGGCCGATGTCGGCCAGGTGGTCAAGGCCGGCACTGTTCTGGCCAATCTGGCATCGCCTGACTTTGGCAGCGCCCAGGCTGATACCGCCAAGGCGCAGGGGGATCTGCGGCTGTCGCAAAAAACCTTGCAGCGCCAAAAGGAACTGCTCGATGCCGGGATCATCGCCCGCAAGGATTTCGACCAGGCCGAGGCGGACGCGTCGCGGGCACAGGCCGAAGCTCAGCGGGCAGTTGCCCGTACCAGCCTGTATGGCGCGGCGGGAGGCTCTGGTGTCGACCAACAACTTGCCCTGCGTTCCACCGTGGCGGGCATCGTGGTTGAACGCAACTTGAACCCGGGCCAGGAAGTGCGGCCCGACCAGTCCGGCCCCGGTGTGCCCGCCTTGTTTGTCGTGACTGACCCGACCAGCCTGTGGATTCAAATTGATGCACGAGAGTCTGAGGTGGGCACCCTGCTGCCGGGTTCCACTTTTGATCTGGTGATTCCCTCATTGCCTGGCCACAAGTTCGAAGGCAAGGTGATCATCGCGTCGGACTTCATTGACCCTGCCACCCGCACCATCAAGATTCGTGGCGTTGTGGACAATCGCGACCGCCTGCTCAAGGCTGAAATGCTGGCGACCGCGCGCCTTGAGCGCCAACTGGGCGCGGGTGTGCTGGTGCCTGCCAGCGCCGTGCTGCTGACCGGCACAAAACATTCCGTTTTTGTGCAGACCCAGCCCGGCCTGTTTGAACCCCGAGAGGTTGAACTGGGTTACCAGGGCCCGCGCGACGTGGTGGTGTCGCGCGGCCTTGAAGTGGGCGAGCAGGTGGTCAGCAACAACGTGTTGTTGCTGGCCCGCCAGTTCCGGCTGGCACAGGACGAGGCCAACCCGTCTGACACGAATTCGCCAGCGGCTTCGTCGGCTGGCGCCGCTTCCTCGGCCAAGGCCGCGTCAGGCGATAAAAAATGAAACGACTGGTTCAATATGCGCTGAGCCAGCCGCTGATCATTGTCCTGTTCACCCTACTGTTTGGGGTGGCCGGCGTCATTGCTTTTAAAAATCTGTCGGTCGAAGCTTTCCCCGACGTCACCGACACGCAAGTCACCGTGATTGCGCTGTATCCCGGGCGCGCTGCCGAGGAGGTTGAAAAACAGGTCACCCTGCCGATTGAAACCGCGCTGGCCGGGCTGCCTAATGCGATCCGCGTGTTTTCGCACACCCAGTTCGGTTTGTCTTACACCGTGGTGACCTACGACGACGCGGCCAATGTCAACACTGTGCGCCAGCAGATCAACGAACGCCTCAATGGTGTTGACGTGCCCGCTGGCGCACAGGTCAACATCCAGCCCAACGCCACGCCGATTGGCGAAGTCATGCGTTACCGGGTCAGGGGCGATGGCCAAAACACCACCGAGCTTCGCTCCATCGAAGACTGGGTGATTGAACGCGGCCTACGGCAGGTGCCTGGCGTCGCCGATGTGGTCGCCATGGGCGGTTTCATCAAGCAATACGAAGTGCAGCCCGACCTGGACAAGTTGCGGGCCACCAAACTCACATTTCAAAACCTGCTGGATGCCTTGGGCCGGGGAAACGCCAACGCGGGCGGCAGTTATGTGGCGCAAGGCGCGCAGCAGTTCACCATTCGCGGCATTGGCCTGCTCCGGTCGCCCGATGACATTGGGGAAATTGTGGTGGCGGCCCGCAATGGCACGCCGATTCTGGTGCGTGATGTAGCCAAGGTGGCCATTGGTGCCGTGCCCCGGCTGGGCATCGTCGGGCAAGATGGTGACGACGATGCAGTCGTTGGCATCGTGATCATGCGAAAGGGTGAAAACCCAAGCGTTGTGCTCAACGGCGTCAAGGCAAAAATTGCCGAACTCAATGACCGCAGCCTGCCCAAGGGCGTGTCGATTGTTCCGTTCTATGACCGCACTTGGCTGATGGGCAAGACACTCTCGACTGTGTTCCGGAATCTGGTTGAAGGCGCCTTGCTGGTGTCGTTGGTTCTGTACCTTTTTTTGTCCAATCTGCGGGCCAGCCTGGCGGTCGTGGTGGTGATCCCGTTGGCTTTGCTGGCCACCTTCATGGGCTTGAAAATCATGGGGGTTCCGGCCAATCTGCTGAGCCTGGGCGCGATGGACTTTGGCATCATTGTGGATGGTGCCGTGATCGTGATCGAAAACATCATGCACCGCCTGGCCGAGAGAGACGAGGCGATGGCACCCGAAGAACGCCGGGGCGTGATTGCCGATGCCGCCAGCGAGGTGGGGCGGCCGACCCTGTTTTCGATGCTGATCATCATCGCGGCGCACATTCCGATCTTTGCCCTGCAGCGCCAGGAAGGCCGGATTTTCCAGCCGATGGCGCTGTCGGTGACGATGGCGCTGGTGGGTTCCCTGGTTTTTTCCTTGACCCTGGTGCCGCTTCTGGCGTATTGGATGCTGCGCAAAAAGTTGCCGCACGGCGACAATCGCCTGGTGTCGTGGGCCAAACGAATTTATGAGCCGACGCTGGAGTGGGCGCTGGACAACAGACGCAAGATTGTGGCCATTGCGCTGGGCACCTTCATGCTCTCGATCGCTGCGGCCTCAAGGCTGGGTTCGGAATTTTTGCCAGAACTCGACGAAGGAACTTTTTGGGTCAATTTCGACATGCCCTCCAGCGTCTCGATTGCTGAAGCGGCCCGTGTACTGCATCAGGTGCGCAAAGTCTTGCTGACCGTTCCCGAGGTGCGCACCACCGTGTCCAAATCAGGCCAGCCGGAAGATGGCACCGACCCCAAAACCACCAGCATGGCGGAGGTCTATGTCGACGTCAAACCGAAAGAAGAATGGCGGCCCGGACTGTCCCGCGACGATTTGATCGACGACATGGGCCGGGCGATTTCGGCCATCCCAGGCATCGATCCGGCGTTTTCGCAGCCGATCCGCGACAACGTGCTGGAGTCAATTTCCCAAATCAAGGGCCAGATTGTGCTCAAGGTGGTCGGACCTGACCTGGCCGAATTGCAAAGGCTTGCAGAAGCTATCCAGCACGAAGTGCGGCAGGTCAAGGGCGTGTCGCGGGCCGAAATTGACCGCTTGGGCGAATTGCCGCAGCTTGCGGTCGACATTGACCGAAAACGGGCTGCCCGCCTGGGCTTGAATGTCAGCGATGTTGAAGATGTCATCGAGGCCGCGCTGGCCGGCAAGGCGGCAACGCAAATATGGGAAGGAGAGCGCAAGTTCGCCGTCGCAGTGCGGCTGCCCGAAGCGCAACGCAGCGTAGACCATTTGGCAGGCATTCCCATTCCGCTGCCCGATGGCGGCTACACCGTTTTAGGTGCGGTGACCAATATCCGCCAGACCACCGGTGCCATGAATATTGCGCGTGAGGCAGGCAGGCGCACCATGGCCATTGGCATTTTTATCAAGAACCGAGACATGGGTTCGGTGGTTGCCGACATGAAAACCCGCGTCGAAGGCAAAGTGAAGCTGCCTGAAAACTACCTGATTCAATGGTCAGGTGAATTTGAAAACCAGGAGCGTGCCATGAAACGCCTGTCGGTCGTGGTGCCGATCTCGCTGCTGCTGATTTTTGTTCTGCTGTTCAATGCATTCAACTCTCTGAAGACGGCGGCGCTGGTGATCCTCAATGTGCCGCTGGCGCTGATCGGCGGTTTTATCGCGTTGTGGGCCTTGGGCATTCCGCTGTCGGTGTCTGCGGCAATCGGGTTTATCGCCCTGTCGGGCCAGGCGGTACTCAATGGCGTGGTGATGTTGTCGGTGTTCCAGCAATTGCAGGCGCAGGGGCTCAGCGTTTTGGAGTCGGTGAAACAGGGTTCTTTGCAGCGCCTGCGCACCGTGCTCATGACGGCTTTGCTGGCGGCACTTGGCCTTTTGCCGATGGCTTTGAGCCACGACATTGGGTCCGAAACCCAGCGCCCGCTTGCGATTGTCGTCATTGGCGGCTTGTTCACGGCGACGCTGCTCACGCTGGTGGTGCTGCCGGTGCTTTACGTCGCCTGGTTTTCTGTTCGCTCTGCGGTGGCCGACAAAGCGGGCGTCGCGGGCCCAGCGGTCGATCCGGTCGCGTAGCAGAGGGCACGATAGCCCGCAGCCAGCCGGGGCTGGCTTGGCGGCCCTGGTAGCGGCTTGGTTGTGCCAGATCGGAACAGAGGAAGGTTATGCTCCCTGTTTCTGATGCTCCTTGTTTCCTGTCAGCCCGATCCCAATGCTGGATCGGCCGGCAGGCTTAAGTGAACCCAAGCCCTCGCCCATGAAACGCCTGATCCAATACGCACTGCACCAGCCTCTGTTCATCGTACTGGGCACACTGCTGTTTGCGGTGGCCGGCGTCATCGCGTTCCAGAACCTGTCTGTCGAGGCCTTTCCCGATGTCACCGACACCCAGGTCACGGTGATTGCGCTGTACCCTGGCCGGGCCGCCGAAGAGGTGGAGAAACAGGTCACACTCCCGATTGAAACCGCGCTGGCCGGCCTGCCCAACTCGATTCGCGTGTTCTCCCACACCCAATTTGGCCTGTCCTTCACGGTCGTCACCTATGACGACTCGGCCCAGGTACAACAGGTGCGCCAGCAGGTGGCCGAGCGCCTGCGTGGCATTGACCTGCCGCCAGGGGTAGAAGCCGACATCGCGCCCAACGCCACGCCGGTGGGCGAGATCATGCGTTACCGCCTGCAGGGCGACGGATTGACCACCACCGAACTGCGCACGCTGGAGGACTGGGTGGTGGAGCGTGGCCTGCGCCAGGTGCCGGGCATTGCCGACGTGGTGGGCATGGGCGGCTTCATCAAACAATACGAGGTGCAGCCCGACCTGGACAAACTGCGCGCCTACAAGCTCACCTTCCAGAACCTGCTGGATGCGCTGGGGCGCGGCAATTCGAACGCCGGCGGCAGTTATGTGGCGCAAGGCACGCAGCAATACGCCATTCGGGGCATCGGGCTGCTGCGCTCGGCCGACGACATTGGCCGCATCGTCGTGGCGGCGCGCAACGGCACGCCGATCCTGATTCGGGACATTGCACAGGTCAAGATCGGCGCCGTGCCGCGTCTGGGCACGGTCGGGCAGGACCTGGACGACGACGTGGTGACCGGCATCGTCGTGATGCGTAAAGGCGAGAACCCCAGCGTAGTCCTGAAGAGCGTCAAAGCCAAAATTGAAGAGCTCAACAGCCGCGCTTTGCCCAAAGGCGTTGCGATCGTGCCGTTTTACGACCGCACCTGGCTGATGGGAAAAACCCTCACCACGGTGTTCAAAAACCTGGTCGAAGGCGCGTTGCTGGTGGCCCTGGTGCTGTACCTGTTTTTGTCCAACCTGCGCGCCTCGCTGGCCGTGGTGGTGATCATTCCACTGGCCTTGTTGTCGACCTTTTTGGGCCTCAAGATCATGGGCGTCCCGGCCAATCTGCTGAGCCTGGGCGCGATGGACTTTGGCATCATCGTCGATGGCGCGGTGATCGTGATTGAAAACATCATGCACCGGCTGGCCGAGCGGCGCGAAAGCATGGACGAGGCCGAGCGGCGCAGCGTCATCGTGAACGCCGCCAATGAAGTCGGTCGACCCACCCTGGTCTCGATGTTGATCATCATCGCCGCGCACATTCCGATCTTTGCGCTGCAACGCCACGAGGGCCGCATTTTCCAGCCGATGGCGCTGTCGGTCACCACCGCACTGGTGGGTTCACTGATTTTTTCGCTCACGCTGGTGCCGCTGCTGGCGTACTGGATGTTGCGCAAGAAGTTGCCGCATGGCGACAACCGGCTGGTGACCACGGCCAAGCGGCTTTACCAGCCGGTGCTGGCCTGGTCGCTGTCGCACCGCAAGGCCGTGGTGGCCATTGCGCTTGGCGTGTTTGCCCTGGCCATGGTGGCGGCCTCGCGCCTGGGCAGCGAGTTTTTGCCGGAGCTCAACGAAGGCACGATCTGGGTCAACCTGCGCCTGCCGGCCAGCATCTCCAACGACGAGGCGACCCGCGCCCTGCGCAGTGTGCGAAGGGCCTTGCTCAAGGTGCCCGAGGTGCGCACCACGGTGTCAAAAGCCGGCCAGCCCGAAGACGGCACCGACCCCAAAACCATCAGCATGGCCGAGGTGTTTGTCGACCTGAAACCACCTGAAGAATGGCGCAAGGGCTTCAGCAAAGAGCAAATCATCGACGAGATGGACCGCGCCGTTTCGGGCATCCCCGGCATGGAGCCGACCTTCTCGCAGCCCATCCGCGACAACGTGCTGGAGTCCATCTCCCAGATTGACGGGCAGATCGTCATCAAGGTGGCGGGCGACGACCTGACCGACTTGCGCGTCGTGACGGAAGCCGTCCTGAAAGAGATCAAACAGGTGACCGGCGTGTTCCGCGCCGAGATCGACCGCCAGGGCGAGTTGCCGCAACTGTTGATCGACATTGACCGGGATCGCGCGGCACGGCTGGGGCTCAATGTGCAGGACATCCAGGACGTGATTGAGGCCGCGTTGGGCGGCAAAGCTGCCACCCAGTTGTGGGAGGGCGAGCGCAAGTTTGCGGTGGCGGTGCGCTTGCCTGAAGGCAGACGCAGCATCGCCAGCCTGGCCGCCACGCCGATCCCGACGCCCGATGGCGGTTACGCCGCCCTGGGCAGCGTGGCCAACATCCGGGAGACCAGCGGCGCCATGAACATTGCCCGCGAAGCCGGACGGCGCACCATGGCGGTGGGCATTTTCATCAAAAACCGTGACATGGGCTCCGTGGTGGGCGACATGCAGGCGCGGGTCAATAAAAACGTCAATTTGCCCAAGGGTTACACCATCACGTGGTCGGGCGAGTTTGAAAACCAGGAGCGGGCCATGAAGCGCCTGTCGGTGGTGGTGCCGATTTCGCTCTTGCTGATTTTTGTGCTTCTGTTTGACGCCTTTGGCTCGTTGGCGCGCGCAGCACTGATTTTGATCAACGTGCCGCTGGCCTTGATTGGTGGTTTTGTGGCTTTGTGGGTGTTTGCCATTCCGCTGTCGGTGTCGGCGGCGATTGGTTTCATCGCCCTGTCGGGGCAGGCGGTGCTCAACGGCGTGGTGATGGTGTCGGTGTTCCAGCAATTGCAGGCGCAGGGCATGGGCGTGGCGCAAGCCGTGACGCAAGGCTCCATGCAGCGCCTGCGCACAGTGCTGATGACGGCGCTGCTGGCGGCGCTGGGCCTGCTGCCGATGGCGCTCTCGCGCGACATTGGCGCGGAGACCCAGCGTCCGCTGGCAATCGTCGTGATTGGTGGCTTGTTCACTGCCACCTTGTTGACGCTGGTGGTCCTGCCCGCCTTGTACGTGAGCTGGTTTGGGCGCAAGAAAGGGTTGCCAGGGTCCGGGGCTGCCCCCGCGCGTGATCCTGAGCAGGCGACGGACGGGGTGTGAGGGATTTGGCGGCGGGCTTGGCGATGGGTCGCATGGGCATTGCCTAAAATCGCCCGATGAACCGCCAATTTTCAGCTTTGCCGCGAACATCTGTCGCTATATTTAGCATAGCTATATACGCTTATTCCACGGGAACTTTGGCCCAAAATGATCCCGAAGACCCGCTGTTGGCCGCGTTTCATGCCCAAACCACCTTCATTTGGCAGAACAAGCCCGCCTTCAATGCCGCGTACAGCGGGCCAAACTCACTGTTTGCGCAAAAAGAGGAGTCGTATTCCTACACCCTCACCGGCGACCTGGGCCTGCGTTTGTGGCCCGGCGCGCAGTTGCATCTCAATCCGGAAGGCGTGCAAGGCAGGCCCCTGTCCAACTTGACCGGGGCGGGCGGCATCAGCAATGGCGAATTGCAGCGCGGTGCCAGCCCCAGTTTGAGCACCTACCCAGCGCGGTTTTTTGTGCAGCAACGCGTCAACCTGGGTGGCGGCACCGAGGCGGTGGCGCCGGGCTTCAATGAACTCGGCGGCAACGTCAGCGCCAAGCGCTGGACGATCACGCTTGGAACCTTCAGCCTGCTGGACTATTTTGACAATAATCCGTACGCCAAAGACCCGCGCCAGCAGTTCGTGAACTGGGCCTTTCTGACCTACGGCGGCTGGGACTACGCGGCCGATGCGCGCGGCTACACCACCGGGCTGGTGATTGATTACCACACGCCCAATTGGTCGGTGCGGGCCGCGCGGACCATGCAACCGCGCGAAAGCAATGGCTTGGCCCTGGACGCCCAGCTTGCCCGCCATTTCGGCGACCAGATAGAGCTTGACGGCAATTTGCCGTGGACCTTGCCAGGCGGCCCCTTGCGTGGCCGGGCTTTGCTTTTCAGCAACCGGGTGGAAGCCGGCAATTTTGCCGACGCCATCGCCCTGGGGGGGGTGCCCGACGTGGGCCTGGTGCGCCGCGACCAGACCAAGACCGGCTGGGGCCTGACGCTGGAAGCCCCGCTGGCCGACGACGCTGGATTGTTCCTGCGCCTGAGCAAAAACAGCGGCAACACGGAAAGTTATGCCTTCACCGAAATCGACAGCCAGACGGCTGTGGGCGGCCAGTTCACCGGCGCGGCTTTGGGCCGAGGCCAGGATCGCTGGGGCGTCGCCTACGCGGTGAATGGCCTGTCCGACAGCCACCGGGACTACCTCGCCTTGGGTGGCCTGGGTTTCTTCCTGGGGGATGGTCGACTGAACTATGACAACGAGCGGATTTTCGAGGCCTATTACCGCTTCGCCGTGCCGGACTGGGGCACCAAAGTCGGCAAAGTGCAGTCGGCATTGAGCCTGGGGTTCCAGCACATCACCAACCCCGGCTATAACCGCGACCGCGGGCCGGCCATGGTCTACAGCTTTCGCTGGCACAGCGAATTTTAGAAAACGGGTTTGGGGTTGTTGAGGCGTAAGCGGCGGCCTAAAACCGAGGCCTAAAACCGCGTTCCAATACTGATGCGCACGGCGTTATCCACTGTGAAATTGGTGTTCGGGTCGTAGGCCAGGCGCACAAAATAACGCGGCCAGTCATAGGTGATGGTGGCACCAAATTTGCCAATGCTGTCGCCGTTGACCAGGCCGCTTTTGTAGAGCAGGTCCAAGGTCAAACGGTCACCGTCGTTCACCGGGGCGCGGTACACCAGGTGCACATGTTGCTGGTCCGGGTTGTCGCGGTTGTCCCGCGTCACCGACAGCGCGTAACTGACACTGTGCTCAGCCCGGTAGGCCAGGCTCAAACTCAGGGCATCGTTCGGGTCAAAGTTCAGGTTGAAATAGGGGCGCTGGTTGGTTCGACCAAGGCCTGCTCCCACCACCCAGGTGCTGCCCGTCTCCAGCCCCAAACTGCCGCCGACAAAACCGCCAGAAGCCATTTGCAGTGACGGCAATACCCGCAAGGCGTCGCCCCAGGCGCTGTCCCAGCCGGCCCGGAACTGGTCGGCGTTCAAGCCATTGGCATTGAAATACCCCAGCCAGGTGTTGCCCATTTGCGAGCTGTGCCGCAAATTCACATCCAGGCCCTGGCCGTTTTCGCTGAAGCCGTGGCCGGCCACGGTCAATTTAAATTTGGGCTCGCCGTCACCGTCTTGTGCCCATGCCGTGTTGCCGAATGCCGACGCGACCAGGCCAAGCCCCGCAAGGCGCAGGCACAGGCGCAGGCCGCTCAATGAAAAGTCTTGGCAAGGCATAGGATTCAATTTTTTAAGAAGCACGTCAATTGTCAACCGCCAGCCGCCGGGTTGTCCCAGGTGATTTTGTGCCGAATCACAAACGGGGCCAATGCGTGATGCACGCGGTCTTCGAACGCTGTCCGGTCGGCGGCGCTGGTGCCAGGCAGGCCCGTCAGGTGAACATGCGCCAGCGTGCCATGGGTGCCATCTGCACCGACGGTGACTTTGACACCCGGGCCGTCCGCCGCCAGGGGCGCTAGCAGTCCGTCAAACACCACCTGCGTGGCCTGCCAGCGCAGTTGCGGCTTGAACACCTTGCCCACCCCCGTCAGCGGAATCGCGTCGATGACCAAGACCTGAACCGGGATGGCGGCGCGTTCAGGTGTGCGCACGCGCACCCAGTCGTGCAACTCAGCGCTGGTGCACGCAATGCCGGGTTTGAGTTGCACATAGGCCAGCGGAAGCTCGCCGGCGTAGGCATCGGGCTGGCCGACGACGGCCGCCAAGGCCACGGCCGGGTGCTGGTACAGGGCCTCTTCAATCGGCATCGGGTCGATGTTGTGGCCGCCGCGAATGATGAGGTCTTTGGCGCGCCCCGTGATCCAGAGGTAGCCGTCGTCATCCAGCCGCCCCAGGTCGCCCGAATTGACCCAGCCCGGCTCAACAAAGGCGTTGACGTTGTGGATGGCGTTGAGGTAGCCGGTGAACACGCCGGGCCCCGCCATGGCGACCACGCCAATCTCATGGGCGGCGCAGTTGCCGGCAAACTTGCCGTCGGCGTCGATGCGCACTACCCGCACCTGAGAATACGGCACGGCATGGCCCACCGTGCCCAGGCGCACCGGGCGGTCCAGGAAACTGATGGTGTGCACGCTGGCGGTTTCGGTCATGCCATAGACCTCTAGCACTGGCCGCTTGAAGTGGCTCTGGAACTTCTCGCCCACCGCCACCGGAATGCCCGAGCCGCCGCCGCTGAAGGCATTGATGCAAGCCAGGTCAACACCCTCCCACGGGATGCCTGCCGCCGCAGCCAGCACCGTGGGCACGCCACCAAACACCGGGCACTGGAAGCGGCTGACGAGCTTCCACACATTCTTGATGGCCGTCATGTTGCGCCAACCCGAGGCCGACAGCACCACCACGGAGCCCCCCGCCGCCAGCGTAGACAAGCCTTGCGTGAGCGCACCGCCCACGTGGTACAGCGGCAGGCCAAACAGCATGGCCCGGCCCGGGCCGGCATTGAGCATCACGTTACAGACCCAGGCCTGATAGACCTGGTTCTGGTGCGTGTGGCGCACCAGCTTGGGCGTACCGGTGGTGCCGCCAGTATGGAAATAGGCGGCGATGTCGTGGCGGCCAATCTGGCGCCCGCTGGTCAGGCGGTCGGCGGGAAAGCTGTCAATGACCGCATCGAATGAAATGACGGGTGCACCGCCCGTGGCTGTATCCACCGAATCGCCGCCCGCCACCACGATCGCCATGAGGCTTGGCACCAAGTGGCGGATGCGCATCACTTTGTCCCAGATGTCAGAACCTGCAGCAGGGCCAAACGCCACCAGCACTTTGGTTTGGGCGGCGTTCAGAATTTCGGCCAACTGGTGAGGTTCCAAGAGCGGGTTGACCGGGTTGGCGATGCCTGCCGCTTCGGCCCCGAACAGCGCGTAGAAGCTTTGCGGAATCAGCGGCAGCAGCAGGCTGACCACGTCATTGGGTCCCACGCCCAGCGAGTGGAACAGGTTGGCCGATTGCGTCACCCGCCCCAAAAACTGGGCATGGCTGATGACCAGCGGCTGCTCGTCGGGCTCGCAGCGGGTGAGGAACTGGATGGCCGGGGCTGACGGATTGTGCCGGGCACCGATTTGCAAGGCCTCATAGGTGCTGGCAGCTTCCAGCCTTTGCTCAAGCGGGATGGTCTCGATGGCCGCGACATCGGCCGCTGTGGCCAGGCTGGCGCGCTGGCCTCCCATGTGGCGGTCGATCAGAACTGCGCGGCTGGCGGCGGCATTGGAAGTTGGCATGGGCGTCTCCTGCGTTGTTGGCCGCATCTTAGCGGCCCGGCCAGCGTCCGGCCCCGCGCGTTGGCGGCGGTACCTAGAGGTTAGGCGCCAGCAGCCGCTGCAAATCGCGCTCGGCCACGCCTTTTCGCGCAGCCAGGTCCTTGAGCTGGTCGTCGCCAATTTTGCCAACGTTGAAATACACCGCGTCCGGATGGCCCATGTAGAAGCCACTGACGCTGGCAGCCGGCGTCATGGCCAGGCTTTCCGTCAGGCGCATGCCGATCTCTTCACATTGCAAGAGTGCAAACAGATCCTGCTTGACGCTGTGGTCCGGGCAAGCCGGGTAGCCGGGGGCGGGGCGAATGCCCTGGTATTTTTCGGCAATCATCTCGGGGTTGGTCAGCGCCTCCTGTGGCGCATAACCCCACAGGTCGGTGCGCACGCGGTGGTGCAGGCACTCGGCAAAGGCCTCCGCCAGGCGGTCGGCCAGCGCTTTGAGCATGATGCTGCTGTAGTCGTCCAGGTCGTCCTGGAAGTATTTTTCCTTCTTGTCTGCGCCAATGCCGGCGGTGACGGCAAAAATGCCGACGTAATCCTGGTTCCTAGAGGTCAATGTGCCAAATGTTCCTATGGGTGCTACATAGTTTGCTATTGATTTACTAGCGTTTCGAATTTCGGCTCTGGGTGCCACAAAATCTGCAAGGCAGCGGCTGGGGCGCATGATGCCGTCGATGGCCTGCTTTTCGGCCTGTTGGCGCAGGCCGCGCCAGGTCATGGCCACCTCGGTGCGCGACTCGTCGGTGTAGAACTCAATGTCATCGTCATTGACGCTGTTGGCGGGGTAGAGACCCATCACGCCATTGGCCGTCAACCAGCGGCCTTCCACCAGGCGCTTCAACATGCGCTGGCCATCTGCGTAGACACGCACGGCCTCGGTGCCCACAACCTCGTCTTTCAGGATGGCTGGAAAAGGCCCGGCCAAGTCCCAGGTCTGGAAGAAGGGCCCCCAGTCGATGAATTTGGCCAATTCGCCCAGGTCGAAATTTTTGAACACGCGTCGGCCCAGGAACTTGGGTTTGACGGGTTGATAGGCCGCCCAGGCCAAGGCCGTTCGGTCTGAGCTTGTCGAAGACGCGCCTGCCAAAAGCTCAGGACGAATGGCTGGAAGCCATTTGTTGGCGCGGGCTTTGGCCAGCGGCCACAGCGGCACTTGCTTTTTATTGGCGTGTTGCAGCCGTACTTTGTCGTAGTCGGCATTAAGGTCGGCAATATAGGCGCTGGCCCGGTCCGACAAAAGTGATTGCGCCACACCCACGCTGCGCGAGGCGTCCGGCACGTAGACGACAGGTCCTTCATAATGCGGCGCAATCTTGACAGCGGTATGCACCCGCGAGGTCGTTGCCCCGCCAATCATCAGCGGGATCTTGCGGATGCGAAAATGCTCGTCTTTCTGCATTTCACCGGCCACGTATTGCATCTCTTCCAGGCTGGGTGTGATCAGGCCCGACAGGCCCACAATGTCCGCGCCCTCGACCTTGGCGCGCGCCAGAATCTCGTGGCAGGGCACCATCACGCCCATGTTGATGACCTCGAAGTTATTGCATTGCAAAACCACGGTGACGATGTTCTTGCCGATGTCATGCACGTCGCCCTTGACCGTGGCGATGATGATCTTGCCCTTGGTGCGCACGTCTCTTCCGGCGGCCTCGTCCTGGCGCTTTTCTTCCTCAATGTAGGGAATCAAGTGGGCCACGGCGGACTTCATCACACGCGCGCTCTTGACCACTTGGGGCAGGAACATTTTGCCCTGGCCAAACAGGTCGCCGACGATGCTCATGCCGGCCATCAGGGGACCTTCGATCACGTGCAGAGGGCGGCCACCCTGTTTCAGGATCGCCTGATAAGCCTCTTCGGTATCGGGCACGATGAAGTCGGTGATGCCGTGAATCATGGCGTGGCTCAAGCGCTGCTCAACGGCCACCGGGTTGGCGGGTGTGCCGCGCCAATCGAGCTTTTTGCTTTCGTCTTTGGCACCGGACTTGGCGCTGTCGGCAATTTCAACCAGACGCTCGCCTGCGTCAGCGCGGCGGTTCAGGACGACATCTTCCACCCGTTCCCGCAACACTGGCTCCAGGTCGTCGTACACGCCCACCATGCCGGCGTTGACGATGCCCATGTCCATGCCCGCCTTGATGGCGTGGTACAGGAACACTGTGTGGATGGCCTCGCGCACCGGGTCGTTGCCACGGAATGAAAAACTCACGTTGCTCACGCCACCCGACACCTTGGCACCGGGCAGATTGGCCTTGATCCAGCGCGTGGCCTCGATGAAATCGACCGCGTAGTTGTTGTGCTCTTCAATGCCGGTGGCGACGGCGAAGATGTTGGGGTCGAAGATGATGTCTTCGGGCGGGAAACCGACTTCATCGACCAGGATGCGATAAGCCCGCTGGCAAATCTCGGTTTTGCGGGCGTAGGTGTCGGCCTGGCCTTTCTCGTCAAACGCCATCACCACGGCGGCGGCACCGTAGCGTCGCACCAGTTTGGCCTGCGCCTTGAACGAATCCACGCCTTCTTTCATGCTGATCGAATTGACGATGCCCTTGCCCTGGATGCAACGCAAACCCGCTTCGATCACTTCCCACTTGGAGCTGTCCACCATGATGGGCACGCGAGAAATGTCCGGCTCGCTGGCGATCAAATTCAAGAAGCGCACCATGGCCGCCTTGCTGTCGAGCATGGCTTCGTCCATGTTGATGTCGATCACCTGGGCGCCGTTTTCTACCTGCTGGCGCGCCACGCTCAAGGCCTGGTCGAACTCGCCATTCAAGATCAGCTTGGCGAAGGCTTTGGAGCCAGTGACGTTGGTGCGCTCGCCAATGTTGACAAACAGGCTGCTGGCGTCGATTCGCACCGGCTCCAGGCCACTGAGGCACATCGGTGGCGCTGTCGGCGCATCTGCTGTGCTGACGGTGCTGGGGGAGGACGGGTTTGGGCTGGCTTCGGGCATGGGACTCACCTGGGCTGAATGTTCAGGTGAGCGCCGTTGAAGTATCAAAACTTGTTCCAAGCCTGGCCGGGTTCAAACACCGATGCAAAACATGGGTGCAAAAACGCGACTGCAACGCTCCTTGGAGTCTGAGATTTTACCGTTTATTTGAAATGAATCCAGCTTTTTTAAAGCTTCAGCGGCCGGCGCTGCGGCATGCCGCATCAACCGATGATGGTCTCCCAATGGCCGCTGTATTCGGAGGCAAACAGGCCGTCAATGACGCGCATATTGCAAAGCGCGTCATCCAGGCCATAGGGCAGCGGTATGTCGCCGCGCACCGCCCGCGAAAACGCGTCGCCTTGCAAGGTGTACTGATCGGCGGGTGCCAGGGTCTCGATCACTGCGTTTGCGCCGTTCAATGTTTTTCCGTCGTCAATGAAAATTCGCGTGGCTTCGCCCAGAGGCGCGTTGAAGGGGATTTCAAGATCGAGCCGTTTTTTGGCGCCTACGATTTGCACACGTTGGTAGGGTGTGGTCTGCGTCGAGACGGTGAAATCAAGCCTGCGGCCGTGGCCAAAATCCAGCAAAGCGCTGGCCAGGCGGTCTGTTTTATACACGGCATCACGGTCCACCAGCGACATGACGCGCAGCGGCTCTGACTCAAACAAAAAACGGCCCGCCACGATGGCGTAACAGCCAATGTCGTACAAAGCGCCGCCGCCGTTTTCAAGCCGGTTGCGGATGTTGCCGCCGTCCCGGTTGTTGTAGCTGAAAAAAACCTGCACGCTTCGCAACTCGCCCAGCTCGCCGCTGCGCACCAGTTCACGCGCCCTGAGCCACTGGGGGTGGAAGCGCACCATGAAGGCCTCCATGATGTGAACCTTGTCAGCCACCTCATGCAATTGCGCGGCCTCGTTGGCGTTCATCGCAAAAGGTTTTTCGCACAGCACATGTTTGCCGGCCCGGGCCGCCGCCAGCGTCCACTGCACATGCAGGTCGTTGGGCAAGGGGTTGTAAATGGCTTCGATGGCAGGGTCGGCCAGCAGGTCTTCGTAACTGCCATAGGCTTTGGGAATGCCAAGTTTGGCGGCCCAGTTTTTGGCAGAGTCCAGCTCGCGCGAGGCAATGGCGTCGACGCTGCACCATTGCCCTTTTTGCATGGCTGGAATGACCTTTTCCCGTCCGATCTTGGCGGTGCTCAAGACCCCCCATTTGACGCGTGTGTTCATCAGATGGCCTCGTTCAACAGGTTCTCAAGCAGTTCCTGCCGTCCCGACACTGGACGGGTGTCGACATTGCGTTCCAGCACCCGCGCCGCCAATGAGTCGAGCGACGATCCCTTGCCCATGACGCTCTGCCCGAAGGCGGATTGCCAGCCCGCATAACGGTCAGCCACCAGTTTGGCGACACGGCCATCCGCCATCATTTTTTCAGCAATCAGCAGGCCGCGCGCGCAGACGTCCATGGCGCCGACGTGGCCAATGAACATGTCGTCCGGCTCAAAGGACTGCCGGCGCACCTTGGCATCGAAATTCACGCCACCGCATTTGAAGCCACCGGCTTGCAGGATGAGGTACATCGCCAGTGCCGTCTCAGGGATGTTGTTGGGGAACTGGTCGGTGTCCCACTGGCATTGCATGTCGCCCCGGTTCATGTCCACCGAGCCAAAGATGCCCAGGTCGATGGCGGTGGCGATTTCATGTTCAAAACTGTGACCCGCCAGCGTGGCGTGGTTGCCTTCAATGTTGACCTTGACCTCCTTGTCTAGCCCATAACGGCACAAAAACCCGTACACCGTGGCGACGTCGTAGTCGTACTGATGCTTGGTCGGCTCACGCGGCTTGGGCTCAATCAGGATAGTCCCTTTGAAACCGATTTTGTGCTTGTACTCGACCACCAGGTTCATGAAACGACCAAGCTGGTCAAGCTCCTGGCCGACGCGGGTGTTCAGCAGCGTCTCGTAACCTTCGCGCCCGCCCCACAGCACATAGTTTTCGCCACCGAGCTTCAAGGTGGCGTCCATCGCCTCCTTGACCTGCAAGGCGGCCAGCGCAAAAATTTCCGGGTCGGGGTTGGTGGCCGCGCCGGACATAAAACGCCTGTGGCTGAACAGGTTGGCCGTTCCCCAGAGCAGCTTCACGCCGGTGTCCTGCTGTTTGCGGCCCAGCACATCGACCATTTCATGCAGGTGGTTGACGCTGTCGCGCGGCGAGGCACCCTCGGGCGCGACATCGCGGTCATGAAAGCAGTAATAGGGCGCTCCGAGTTTTTGGAAGAACTCAAATGCCGCCTCGGCCTTGGCTTTGGCGGCGGCCATCGGATCGGCCATGGCACCACTGTTCTGTTGCCACGGACGCTCAAAGGTGCCGTCGTAACCGAAGGGGTCGAAGCCATTCCAGCTGAAGCTGTGCCAGTAACACACCGCAAAACGCAGCTGGTCTGCCATGCGTTTGCCCAATACCAGGCGGTCTTTGTCGTACCACTTGAAACCGAGCGGGTTTTTGGATTGCTGGCCTTCGAATGTGACCGGGCGAATGTCCTGAAAATAGCGTGTCATGAAGCGCTTCCTTGCAAATCATTGGTTGAAATAAAACCCCGGCGCAAAGTTTGCAAATCAAACCTCAGGCCGAGGTTGGGTATAGGCGTTGAAATTGCGCGTACCGTGGTGCCAGCAGTGCCTGCTCGGCGGCATTCGGCGAGAAGACCCGTTCAATCCGCGGCGGGGTGCATACCGTGGACAGGTCGCCACCGTTTGCAAGCCAAGCCAGGCGCGCGGCCCCCAATGCACCGCCTGCAGCCGAGCCGCCATGGGTCACGATCTCAATGCCCAGGCTGGAGGCCAGTTGTTGCGCCCAGAAGCCGCTGCGCGCGCCGCCGCCCACGAGTGATAGCCGCTGCGTGGCGCAGCCCGCCGCCCGCAAGGCATTCAGGCCGTCGTGCAGGCCAAATGTGACGCCTTCCATGACGGCGTAAGCCAGCGCCGCTGCATCGGTGTCATGGCTCAACTGGTGAAAGCTGCCGCGCACGGCTGCATTGTTGTGCGGCGTGCGTTCACCGCTTAAATAGGGCAGAAAAATGGGTGCAACAGCGCGTTGCTGAAAACTCAATGCACTGGCTTTGGCTTCCAGAGCGGCCTCTGATCCCGCCCCTAAAACGCCAGTGGCCCAGTGCAGGCAACTGGCGGCCGACAACATCACGCTCATCTGGTGCCAGCGGTTCGGCAAGGCATGGCAAAAGGCGTGGGTGGCGCTGGCTGCATTGGGCTGGTAACTTGGCGTCACCAGAAACAACACGCCACTGGTGCCAAGCGACAAAAATCCCTGGCCTGCGTCAATTGCACCCATGCCGACCGCACTGGCGGCGTTGTCGCCCCCGCCACCCGCCACCACGATGCCAGGGCGCAGACCCAGCGGGTGCGCCACATCGTCGCGCAAATAGCCGCCCGGCGCACTGCCCTCGACCAGACGCGGCATGTGTTGTCTGGACAAGCCGCTGGTTGACAACAAGGCCTCAGACCAATCGCGTTTGGCAACATCCAGCCAGGCTGTGCCGCTGGCATCCGACAGGTCGGAGGTGAACTCGCCCGCAAGCTTGAAGCGAACGTAGTCTTTGGGCAACAACACCTTGGCAACACGTGCAAAAATGGCCGGCTCATGGCTGGCCAGCCAGCGCAATTTAGGGGCGGTGAAGCCCGGCATGACCAGGCTGCCAGCCAGTTGCGGTGCAGCCGGCAACTCGGCCATCATGTCCATGCACTCCTGGCTTGCGCGGGTGTCATTCCACAAAATGGCCGGTCGCAGCACCTGGTGGCCTGCATCCAGCAACACCGCGCCATGCATTTGTCCGGACAGGCCGATGCCTTGAACGCCAGCCCAAGCTTGCGGCTGGGCAGCCCGCAGGGCCGCCAGAGCCAGGCCAGTGGCTCCCCACCAATCTTGCGGCGCTTGTTCACTTTGGCCGGGGCACGGGCGTGAAATCTCCAGCGCCGAGCCTGCCGTCGCCAAAATTTGATGCTGTTCATCGAGCAGCAACGCCTTGACTTCCGAGGTGCCAATATCAATGCCAAGAAACATGACGCGCTCCGCTGTAGGCTGGGTGATCCTGGGTTGAAACCTGAGCCCGCTGCGCCGTGCAATCCGGGTTTGCAAGGGCTGAGGGCAGGCGTTTGCGTGTCGGCCGCAGCAATTCATGCAGGACCAGCGCTGCGGCCCCTACGGCGGGCGCCAGCAAGCCGTAGCGGGCTGCACGCAGGACCGGCAAGGGCATTCCTGCCGCCTGGGCATAACGCCGCAGTGTTTGCATGGCGCTGTCCCGCAATTCAGGGTGCGTCACACAGGTTTTCCCGCCCAAAACGAGGGTGCGGGGGTTGACGGTGGCATCCAGATTCTGCATCAGCACGCCCAAAAATTCGCCGGCACGGCCAATCGCTTCGGGCGATGTCAGGGCGCGTGAGCCGATCACGGTTTCTGCGCAACCACTGCGCCCGCACGAGCACAGTGGGCCGTCAATTTGCAAGATGGTGTGACCAATTTCACCGGCCACACCCAGCGCCCCGGTAAACAAGCCGTCATTGAGCACCACCCCCGCGCCTACCCCGACATCACAGCTGATGAAAATCAAAGGGTCGGATTTGTCGTCAGCGCCAAATTCATATTCACTCAAGGCGGCGGCGTCGGCATCGTTTTGCAAATAGATGCTCACCGGCGGCGCATCGCTTGTTGAGAGCGACTGTGTCAGCATGGCGAGAAAATCCACATTTCGCCAGGTCAGATTTGGGGCAAAACGAACCACGCCTGACTCATCGTCCACCGCGCCAGGCAGGCAGACGCCCAGACCCGACAACAACAGCCTGCGGCTGGCGAGCGCCTGGCACAGGCCTTGCACAAGGCCGGTGGCCTGAGCACAGACCAAATGGGGTTGATGGCTTTGCAAAGCCTGCTCGGTTTGCGAGATGATTTGCCCGGTCAGCGACACACAGACCATGCGCAGGCATTCAACCGCAACCTCCAGGCCGATCAACACCCGCAGATCGCCGTTGATGTGCAAGGGGGTGGAGGGTCGGCCCACACCGGCAGTGGCCACATTCGCGTTGTCTTCGTCGATCCAGCGCTCATCGAGCAGTTCCCGCACCAGGGCGCTGACCGTTGACTTGGTCAGCCCGCTTTTTTCGGCCAGCCGCGCCCGCGACAGGCTGGGTTGCGCCCACAACAGGCGCAGCAGCACACTGCGGTTGATGCGTTTGACAAGCTGTTGGTCACCGGTGGTGGTCATGGTTTTTATGATGCCGAATTTCCGCGTTCCCCGCCTGGCCCGATGCTGGGGTTGCGCTCAGGCAACAGCCCGCTCGGCCTGGGCTTTTCCGTCGGGGCGTTTGCCGCCAATGATCATGCCCAGCACTTCGTCTTCAGTCACGTCCTGCGTGCGATAGGTGCCCACCAGTTTGCCGTTTTTCATCACCGACAAACGGTCGCTCAAGGCGAACACGTCGTGCATGTCGTGGCTGATCAAAAAGATGCCAACGCCCTCGGCTTTGAGCTGTTGGATCAAGTTGCCCACCATGGCGGTTTCTTCAGGCCCCAATGCGGCCGTGGGTTCGTCCATGATCAGGATTTGCGCATTGAAATAAATCGCACGGGAAATGGCCACCACCTGGCGTTGGCCGCCTGACAGGCGCCGCACAGGAATCCGCACGTTGCTGAAGTTTTTGTTCAGCCGGTAGAACACCTTGCGCGCCTCGGCATCCATGCGGTGGTCGTCCAGCGTGCGCCATTTGGTCAGCAATTCACGGCCCAAAAACAGGTTGGCCACAGAGTCCAGGTTGTCAGCCAGCGCCAGCGTTTGGTAGATAGATTCAATGCCCAGGTTTTGGGCATCTGCCGGCGTGCGCACGTTCACTTTCTCGCCCGAGATGATCACGTCGCCACTGTCGATGGGGTAGGCCCCCGCCAGCATTTTCATCAAGGTGGATTTGCCTGCGCCGTTGTGGCCCAACACCGCGACGACTTCACCGGGATAGAGGTTCAGGCTGACGTCGTCAACCGCGTGCACCCCGCCAAAGGCTTTCTTGATATTGCGCAGCTCGACCAGACATTTGGAGGCGTCCACAGCCCGTTTGGCAGAGTTGCTCACAACACGTCTCCTGTCCATTTGCGGTAGGCCACGTCAAAGACCACCGCAGCGATCAGCACCTGGCCAATGATCACGTAGCGGGTGCCAATTGAAATGTCCAGCAGCAACATGCCGCTGTCAATACATTGCATGATCAAGGCACCCAGCACTGAACCGATGATGGTGCCACTGCCGCCTGCCAATGCCGTGCCGCCGATGACGGTGGCGGCTATCACCAGCAGCTCCAGGTTGTTGCCCAGCGAATTGGTGCCTGCATTGAGCCGTGATATCGCCACGATGGCGGCGATGGTGGTCAAAACTGCCAGCAGCAGAAACAGCAACATGGTGACCTTGCGCACGGGGATACCCACCAGCGCCGCTGCGTCCGGGTTGCCGCCCATGGCAAAAATATAACGGCCGAATCGGGTGCGGTGCACCAAGAACGAGATCACCATGGCCACAGCGCCCCAGATCAATACCGGAATGGGAATGCCCTGTGCCTCGGCTTTGTTGGGGATTTGGTAGGCGTTCATGACTGACACAAACGCCAGCACGATCACGATGGGGATCAGCACCAGCACGCCGTCCACCAGGGCGGAGTTGGTGGGCACGCCATAGGCCTTTTTGGCGCGCCGTTTGTTGATTGTCGCCAGGATCAGGCCGACGCAAATCACCGCGCCAATCACCCAGCTGGCCTGGGTGCCAATGCCCCCATTGAAGCCACCGCCGAGTTTCAGAAAGAACGGGTCGGAAAGTGGCTGGGTTTTGCCATCGGCCACCAAGTACGCGGCGCCGCGAAACGACATCAATCCGCCCAAGGTCACGACAAACGCGGGCACACCCAAAAAGGACACCAGCGCACCCTGGTACATCGCCACAGCGATGGCAGCCACCAGCCCCACGAGGCTGGCCAGTTGCCAGGACCAGTTCGCCGTGTACATCAAGTACGCGATCAACACCCCCACAAAGCCCATCACGGAACCGACCGAGAGGTCAATGTGCCGGGTCACAATGATCAGCACCATGATGGTTGCCAGGATGCCCACGACGGCCGTCTGCTGGGCGATGTTGTAAAGGTTTTCGGCGGACAGAAAAATGCCGTCCGAGAGAACATTGAAGACCAGCGCGATGGCCACCAACACGCCGGACATCAGCACCATGCGCCAGTCCACCTGGGCGCGCTTGATCGATTGCATCATTGAGTTCATTGACGGATCCTTACCCAAAGGCCGCTGGGCCCGTGTGCTCCAGCATCTGAAAAATTAGCAAATGAAAGCCGCAAAAGACGCCGCGGGCGTCAAGCCCGCGGTGAATTTCAGAAAGACCGCCCGGTCGGGGGGTTTATTTGCAAACGGCAACCTTGGACGCGTCAACACCTTTGCACAGCGCCTCTTTTTTGATGTAGCCGGCTTTCAGCACCACGTCCAGGTTGGCTTTGGTGACAGGGATCGGTTTCAGGAATATGGACTTCAAGCTCACTTTCTTCTCGCCGCCAGCCCAGTCTGTTGCGCCCGTGACGGGTTTGCCTGCGCCCAGCTCAACGGCGGCTTTGGCCGCAGCGGTGCCCAGGTCAGCGGAGTTTTTCCAGACGGATACGGTTTGGGTGCCCAGTGCCACGCGGTTCAACGCAGCGTGGTCGCCATCTTGGCCCGACACGGGAATGCCTTGCAAGCCCTTGGCGGTCAAGGCTGCCACCACACCGCCGGCCATGCCATCGTTCTGGGCGACCACTGCGTCCACCTTGTTGCCGTTTTTGGTCAGGATTTGCTCCATGTTTTTCTGGGCGTTTTGCGGGTTCCAGCCGGAGGTGAACTCTTCGCCGACGATCTTCACATCGCCGCTCTTGATGGCCGCTGCCAACACTTCGCCCTGGCCTTCGCGCAGGAAGTTGGCGTTGGCATCACCTGGGTCGCCCTTGATGATGGCGTAATTGCCTTTTGGCTTGACGGCCAGAATGGCGCGCGCCGTCATGCGGCCGACTTCTTTGTTGTCAAACGTGATGTAGGTGACGCCAGGGGCTTCAAACAGGCGGTCGTAAGCGATCACGGGGATTTTTTGCTGGGCCGCTTTGTTGACCGCAGGCAGGATGGCGTCTTTGTCTTTGCCCAGGATGATCAGGACTTTGGCACCCTTGGCGATCAGGCCGTCGATGTCAGCCAATTGTTTTTCAGACGATGCGCCTGCATCCGACATGATGTACTTGGCACCGGATTTGGCGAGCTCGGCCTTGATGGCGGCTTCGTCGGTTTTCCAGCGCTCTTCCTGAAAGGCGTCGTAGCTCACGCCAACCACAAGTTGGGCGAACGAAGTGGCCGCCGACAGGCCCAGGGCCAAGGCGGTGAGGGTATGTTTTAATTTCATGGGTGTCTCCGGGTGGATTGCCTGCGTCAGGCGTTGGGTTGGGATGCGCATCGCCAAGGGCCATGACGTCAGCGCCAAGTGCATTGGCGTCATAGTTCGGGCGATGGACTAATTATCATGAACGCCGCCTGCATGGTTCATCAGGACTTACCCTAGAGGCGCAGCCTCTGCGCAAGGCTTTTGCCTCACCGCCTGAATTTAACGGCCAGAACTTTGTCGGCAACACAGCGGCCTTGCACCTGCCCGCCCAATACCGCTGAACGGTAATGGATGCCGGCGTACAGGCGGGACAGGGCAGCTTCGTCTGCGGCAGAATTAAAACTATTGAAGCTTCGCGGGCCCCAGCCGCGGTCGTTGTGGGTGTTGTCAATGAAAGGCGCATCCACGCCGAAGGCCTGGCCCAGCACTGCCGCTGCGGCGCTGGATTGCACGGAGTGCCCTGAAGGGTATTCCGGAAAAGGCGGCGTGTGCATCAGGCCAGGCACCCAGTTGCTGTCGATCACCAGTTGCACATAAGTCACAGGGCGCAGCAAGTTCAGCGTGTATTTCGTATGCCAGGCTGCAATGAAGGCGTCGGCCATGGCGATGTTGAGACGTGCGTAAACCTCAGCGGCGCTGGCCAATGACGCCTGGCGTGTTTTCAGCAGGTCAGTGGCGATGAAGGCCCAGTGTCCGGCCGGCGTCGGCGTTTTGCCTGGGTCGTCGGCCCAGTACAGCGCGAATTGCCGTTGCGCCTGGGTAGCCTGGTTGCTCACGGCATAGACCTCGCTGGCCTCCTTGTAAAAGGCCGAACCGGGTTCTTCTGAATAACTTGGCGGCAGGGGGGCCGGGCAATCCTGCGGGGCCTTGAGTACGAAGGGCCGCACTTCGCCCCACCAGGGCAACAGGGGCGAGGCAAAATCTGGCGGCGTGGCTGACCATTTGCCCGGGCCGCTGGGCGGCACATAGTTTGGCTGGTTGCGCCGCAAAGGACCCCAGGCCAGATGTCCCCCGTCGGTGCGCGCCCAGGTGAAGATCGCCATGGCCATCAGCTTGCCAAAGGTCTCGGACCGGCTGGTGATCTCGGGCGTGACGGCGTTCGGATCAAAGTCCTGGCTGTGCTTCAAAGGCAGGCTTCGCTCCAGCAAGTCAATGCGGCCCTTGTTTTCGGGGCTGGCATTGCTGAACATCATGCGCGTCATGGTGGCCAGCGAGGCGTTGGCCACCGTGGGCCAATGCAAAACTTCGTCCGGTTGTGCCCATGGCAGTGAACTCAGTTCGTTGAGCTGGCCGGCCAGGCTGATGTGTTGGGGCATGCCGGGCGCCACCGATTCGTACAGGCTCAAGCCCAAATACCCCAGCGCCCTGGCGGCCACAGGTGGGCTGAAGCCAGGCGTCTGCTGGGTGATCAGCAAGGCCAGCTGGAACCATTCAGTCGCGACGGCGCTGGAATAGGCTTGGGCGGGCCGGGTGGATGCTCCAGGTGGAGTTGCTTGGCTGTTTTGGGCTAAAGTTCCCGTGGGATATGCATATGTAGCTATTAATAAAATAGCGTAACAGAAGCCAAAAAATCGTTTTGAATGGGTCATGGTTGTTTCCAGACCCGCGCGCCCCGGATTTTGTCGACGGTGTAAAACGCGTCGGCATTGACGGTTTGCCACGCACTTGATGCGCTGCTGGCGCCGTCATGGGGCCACAACACGCGCACCCGCACTTTGTCGGCTTGCCCCAGGCCAAAATGCATCCAGCCCAAATGGCCGCTGGCGTGGCCGCCTCCCACCGTCAGCTCCTGGCGGATGACCCGTGCGCCAGCCGCCTCACCCAGCGCCACTTCCACCCAGGCACCAATGGCGTCGCGGTTGCCACCCGCTTGCTGCAAGCGCAGTTGCAGCCAATGGCCCATGGCGGCGGGTTGCTCTGCGCTGCCGCTGCCCACATTGCGCCACAGTTGGGCTTTGTCCCAGCGGTTGACGACCAGCATGTCCAGCAACCCGTCGCCATTCAAGTCCACCAGCATGCCGCCGCGCCCGCGCCGCACGCTGGCCACCCCGGCTGCCTGCCCCGCCTCTGCAAAACTGCCGTCAGGCCGCTGCAACAGCAGGTTGTTCGGGTCTAGCGCCGCGAAGTCCGGCATGTTGGAGACGTTGCCCTTCACGATGAAAAGGTCGGCGAAACCATCCTGGTTCACGTCGGCAAACTGCGCGTGCCAGGCGGTGGAAGGCTTCAGGTCGCCGCCCACATAAGGCCGGTGCGCGGTCGCCCCACGTTTGTAGGCGATGTCGGAATAGGTCGGCGCAATCGACGGGCCCGCGCCGGCAGCGTCGAGTTTTTGCAACTTGTTGTCGGCCATGCTGGAGAGGAAAACCTCCGGCTTGCCGTCGCCATCCAGGTCGTAACTGGCAATGCCCATGCCCCAGATTTGCAGCGGCTTCCAACCTTGCTCCGGCGTGTAAAGCGCGGGCGCCTGGCCAGGCGATATGCGCCAGAGCTGCTCTTGCCCACCTTTGTAGAACTCGCGGTCATTGCTGACGCGCAAATCGGCCTCGCCGGTGCGGCCCCAGTCCGAAAACAGCATGGACAAGGCGCAATGCCCTGGCAGCAAAGGCAGGGCCGGGGCAAACGCCGTGCCCGATGCTTGCGGGCGAAACAGCGCCGCCGCCGTGCAACTGCCCCAGGGAAACTCAGGCTTGCTGCGATCGGTGTAGGTGCCAAGTGCCAAGGTCGGCCAGTTTTGTCCTCGCTCCCAGGTGGCTGAAAAGGCTGTGTGCCAGGCATTGCTGGTTTCAATCTGCCAGGCTGCATTGGCGCGCTGGAACTTGCAGGCACCCAAGCCCCGAAACACCTGCACTTCACCCACGCGCAGCACCACCAGGTCAACCTGGCCATCGCCGTCAATGTCCAGCGGATAGGCTCCAATGGCATTGGTCAGCTCCAGGCCGGAGCGCTCTTCGAGCAGCTTCAACGGGCCGCCCCGTGCGCTTTTATTGCGGTAAAACTTGGCCTTGTTCACGCCCGCCGTGACATACACCTCGGGCAGGCCGTCGCCGTCACAGTCAAAAGTGGCCACACCGCCGCCGACCATGAATTGGTCCTCGCCCTCAAAGCGACTTTGCAGGCCGGCCGTTTCGGTCTCTTCGATGAAGCGGGGAATGGCGGGCATGGCCCCGGCTTGCACGGGCACTGTGGGCTGTGCCAGGGCATGGGTTTGCAACCCGGCCAAAGCCGATGCGCACCACAGGGCCACGCCAAAGCGATAGGCCGGACAGGTTGGGGTCACGCTGCCGCCGGGTAGAAAAATTGCTGGCGCAATGCGCGGGTCTGCATCGGCGCTACGGCCAGGCTGATCGCGGCAATGTGTTCCGGGGTGGTGCCGCAACAGCCGCCGACGAGGTTTACCAACCCTTCGGCCGCGAACTCCCGAATGAGGCGCGACGTGACCTCAGGGGTTTCATCAAAGCCCGTCTCGGCCATGGGGTTGGGCAGGCCGGCATTGGGGTAGCAACTGATGAAGGTGTCCGGCGCGACGCGGCTGAGCTCCTGTATATAGGGCCGCATCAAGGCCGCTCCCAAGGCGCAATTCAGGCCGATGGCCAGCGGTTGGGCGTGGCGCACGCTATACCAAAACGCGGTGACGGTCTGGCCGCTCAAAATGCGCCCCGACGCATCGGTCACAGTGCCGCTGATGATGAGCGGAAGGCGTTCCTTGGAGGCTTCAAAAAATTCCGCAATCGCAAACAGTGCGGCTTTGGCATTGAGCGTGTCAAAAATAGTCTCTACCAGCAACACATCGCTGCCGCCCTCCACCAGCGCTGACACCTGGTCGTAATAACTGGCGCGCAGTTCCTCAAAGCTCACGTTGCGCGCGCCAGGGTCGTTGACATCCGGGCTGATGCTGGCTGTTTTGGGCGTGGGCCCCAAGGCGCCCACCACAAAGCGGGGTTTGACAGGCGTCGAGAATTTGTCACAGGCGGCGCGCGCAATTTTGGCCGACGCCAAATTCATCTCGCGTGCGAGGTGTCCCATGTCGTAGTCCGCCTGGGCCACGGTGGTGGCACCAAATGTGTTGGTTTCGATGAGGTCTGCACCTGAGGCGAGGTAGCCTTCATGGATGTCGCGAATGACGTCAGGCCGCGTCAGGCTCAGCAGCTCGTTGTTGCCTTTCACGTCCTTGTGGAAATCGCGGAATTGCTGGCCCCTGTATTGGGCTTCATCGAGCCTGAAGCGCTGGATCATGGTGCCCATGGCTCCGTCCAGAATGGCAATTCGGCTGGCCAGTATGCCCGGCAGAGCTTGGCCCCGGGTATAGGCTTGTGTGGGAATCTGGGGCTTCATTGCCTGATTGTAGAAACCTCACTCAGGTTTTTGCACGCCGTTGGCAAACTCAAGCTCTTTGAGCTGACCGTTTGCAAAGGTGTAGACGCCTTTGCCGTGGCGCACGCCGTTGGCAAACTTGCCCACGTATTTGTCGCCGTTGGCGTAATAATGCGTGCCTTCGCCGGCTTGGGCACCGGCCGCAAAACTGCCCTCGTAACGGTCTTTGGTGACAAAAAAGTGGACGCCCTTGCCGTTTTTGGCATTGTTCAGGAACTCGCCCTCATAACGGTCGCCGCTGGCAAAAATCATCACGCCTTTGCCATTGAACTGGTTGTCGACAAAATTGCCTTCAAACCGGTCGCCACTGGCAAAGCGGTAAATGCCCGGGCCTTGCTTGACGCCCATTTGGAAATTGCCCTCAAAACTGTCGCCGCTTTTGAAGGTGTGGGTGCCTTTGCCGTGGTATTGGTTGTTGGCGTAACCGCCCTGGTAACGGTCGCCGTTTGCAAAACGGTATTCGCCCTGGCCGGTCTTGGCGCTGTGGTCATAGTCGCCCTCGTAAACATCGCCGCTGGCATAACTCTGTTTGCCTTTGCCGTGAAATTCGTTGTTCAGAAAATCGCCTGCGTAAGTGTCGCCATTGGCAAAGACGTAGGTACCCCGTCCCGTCCGGGTGACACCCAGCACATCGCCTTCATAGCGGTCGCCATTGGACAAGGTGACACGGGTGGTGCCAGGCCGGTCGGGTGGCGGCGTCAAGGCGGCAAGGACCACCGGCTGCGCGACGGAGTCAGCAGCTGGCTTGGGTGCAGGCGCAGCGGCAGACGCAGACGCTGAAGTTGGTGCGGGTGCGGCTGAAGCTGAAGGTTTGAACAATCCTGTCACCGACGACAAAATGCCGCCCGAGCTGGCTGGCCGCGCTGGTGCTGCGACGGTGGCTGGCGCGCCAGTGGGGGCGGGGTTGGGCGCAACGCCCGCCGTCGACAGCGCTGCCTGCACCTGCGCTGTGCTCACACCTGCCCCCGCCGCGCCCGACGCGCTGAGCCGCGCGATGTTGGCCCGCGCCAGGCTGGCATAACGTCCACGCGGATACTGGTCCAGGTAGGCCTCAAAACCATCTTTGTTGGCGGCTGATTTGGTGTCGTCCCAAAAACGGTCTTCACGTTGGGCCTCGTTGGCGGGCGCTGCATTTGGCGTGGCGCTGCTGAGGGCAGATGGCGCTTGCGTCGGGGCGAAAAAATAGAAATTGCCACGGGCTTCGTTGTACAGGGCCGGGCGCTGCTCGTGGCTGACGGTGCGGGCCAGACGCTCAACTGAATCCTGAATGTCGCGCACCAGCTCTTCCAGGCGCAGGCCGGGCTGGCGCATCCGCGAGATGAACTCCCGCGTGAAAACACTGTTCGGATGAGTGTCGGTGTCGCTCAAGCGGTCCAACGCCTGCTGGCCGCGGCTGGCTGAATACACCACCATTTGGCCCTTGGGCGGCTCAGGTGGTGTCAGGCCACGCGTGCCGCCCACGTTGCGGCCCTTGGATTTGAGCGGGTTGTCGCGGCAGGCATCGACCATCACCAGGCTGAATGCCGCCTTGGCGTCGCCCAGGTGCTCCATCAGGTCGTTCAGCGCATACGAGGTTTTTTCGACTTCTGACTCGCTGTTGGCTTCAATGTCGGTTGGCAGCAAGTAGTTGCCATTTCTGATCTGCACGCCATGCCCGGCAAAAAAAACCACCACCTCATCGCCGCCAGTGATGCTGTTGTACAGCGACTCAAATGCCCGCACCATGCCCCGGTAATTCAAGTCTTTGTGCAGCACCACCTCAAAGCCAGCCGCTCGTAATTCCGTGGCCATGGCCACCGCGTCATTGCCAGCCTTTTGCAGCTTGGAGACCTGGGTGTAATTGTCATTTCCCATCACCAGTGCCAGCCGACGTGCTTGCACGGGCATTGCAAGCAGGACCAGCCATGGCAGCAACACCAGCCACCGCAGGGCGGCGGCTGGTCTGGCTGGCTTGACAGTGACGGAAAAAAGGGACACCCGTGAAAACTCCGGTTGGCAAAGCGCCTGAATGTGAAAGTTTGCGTCAAACTTGGCCTGGCAAGCGCTGGCCGAGGCGTCACGACATTTTATCCGCTATGGTGCCGGTGCGCCATAGCGTGTGCCGTAGCGGGGCGCCCGTCAGTCGATGCGAGACAATAGAGCCATGCAAAATCTGTCTCCCCTGGCGAGCTGGGCCTTGATTCAAGCGCAGCCCGACGCGCTGTTTGTGGACGTGCGCATGGAAATTGAATCGCTCTATGTGGGTCGGCCCCCAGGCGTGTCCATCATCGCCTGGTACGAGTACCCGGACTTGACCCCAGACCCTGCCGAATTTGTGCGCCAGGTGGAACGCGAAGCCAAACACAAAACCCGCACGATTGTGCTGATTTGCCGCAGTGGCAAACGCTCGGTTGACGCGGCCCTCGCGCTGGAGGCGGCCGGGTTTGCCAACGTCGTCAATGTGCTGCACGGTTTTGAAGGCGACCTGAACGACGGCTTTCACCGCTCCACCTTGAATGGCTGGCGCCATGACGGACTGCCCTGGGAGCAGATGTAATTCCAGGTCTCAATCATTGCTATCAGTCCCTGCCCTTCCTGGCCCCGAAATGCCGTGCAAGGTGGCCTAGCGCAAGGCTTAGCCACTGTCTTCGTCGGCGCGCCTGATGCAGCACGGATTCAGCAATTGAATGGTAAAAAGGCCCAAAGTTCCCGTCTAATATGAGCGAGTAGCTATTATTTTAATATCATTGGACAGCCCGAAAGCAACTGCCCAGACGCCTGCCAGCCAGCCGGCAGACTGCCACGGGATCCTGCACGAGGTGTTTGGCTACACGCATTTTCTGGGGCCGCAGGAAGCCATCATTGAACACGTGGCGGCGGGTGGCGATGCCCTGGTGCTGATGCCCACCGGTGGCGGAAAGTCCCTGTGTTACCAGATTCCCGCGATTGCCCGCGCGCGACGCGGACTGGGCGTCACGATCGTCGTGTCGCCCCTGATTGCGCTGATGCATGACCAGGTCGGCGCCTTGCATGAAGCCGGTGTCAGCGCCGCTTTGCTGAACTCAAGCCTGAGTTACGACGAAGCGCTTGAGGTCGAGCGGCGCTTAATGCGCGGTGACATCACCCTGCTGTACGCGGCTCCCGAGCGCATCACCACGCCACGATTTCTGGCCCAGCTTGACAGCCTGCATGCGCGCTGTCATTTGAGCTTGTTTGCGATTGACGAAGCCCATTGCGTCAGCCAATGGGGCCATGATTTCCGGCCAGAGTACCGGGGCTTGACGGTGTTGCACGAACGCTATGCCAGCGTACCGCGCATCGCCCTGACGGCGACTGCCGACGCCCTCACCCGCGCCGACATGCTTGAGCGCCTGCAATTGCAGGACGCAAGGGCCTTTGTCAGCAGTTTTGACCGTCCCAACATCCGCTACACGATTGTCGAGAAGAAAGAGCCCACCCGCCAATTGCTGCGTTTCATTGCCGATGAACATGCGGGCGACGCTGGCATCGTCTACTGTCAGTCGAGAAAACGCGTGGAAGAAGTGGCGCAAACCCTGTGTCACGAGGGTGTAGCGGCGCTGCCCTACCACGCCGGGCTGGACGCTGGCATGCGGCGCGACCACCAGGATCGATTTTTGCGTTCGGAAGGCATCGTGATGGTGGCCACCATCGCCTTTGGCATGGGCATAGACAAGCCCGATGTCCGGTTTGTGGCCCACCTGGACTTGCCCAAAAACATCGAAGGGTATTACCAGGAAACCGGCCGGGCGGGTCGCGACGGTGCACCTGCCGACGCCTGGATGTCCTATGGCCTGGCGGACATCGTCAACCAGCGGCGCATGATCGAAGACAGCCCGGCGGGCGACGAGTTCAAACAGGGCCTGCGTGGCAAGCTCGATGCCCTGCTGGCTTTGGCAGAGGCCAGCGATTGCCGTCGCGTGCGTTTGCTGCGCTACTTTGGCGAGCACAGCCTGCCTTGCCAAAATTGCGACAACTGCCTGCATCCGCCCGGCACCTGGGACGCCACCGACGCCGCCCGCAAACTGCTCTCCACCATTTATCGGGTGCAGCAGCACAGCGGCATCGGTTTTGGCGCGGGCCACATCATCGACATCCTGCGCGGCAAAGCCAGCGACAAAGTCCAGCAGTTTGGCCACCAACAACTCAGCACCTTTGGCCTGGGTGCTGACGTGACTGAATTGCAGTTGCGCAGCGTGTTGCGCCAGCTGGTCGCCACCGGCGTGGTCGAGGTTGACGCAGCCGCCTTCAACACCCTCAAGTTGACTGACGCCTCACGCGCCGTCCTCAAAGGCGAGGTGGCACTTCATCTGCGGCAGGCCAGCAGCCAAAGCAACAAGGCCGAGCGGCTACCCAAACGCGGCGCAAAACGGCTAGCCACCGGCAGCGCCGTGGCCAAAACGCCGGCCCTCAAGGACATTGCCCTGAATGACGCCGCGCTGCAGCGGTTTGCCGCGCTGAAGCTGTGGCGCTCGCAAATCGCCAAAGCGCACAATCTGCCTGCCTATGTGATCTTCCATGATGCCACGCTGGCCGCCATTGCCCAACGTGCGCCGCAGTCGCTGGGCGACTTGGTCGGCATCAGCGGCATGGGCGCCAAAAAACTGGAGACTTATGGTGTGGCGGTGTTGGGCGTATGCTTGGGTGACGGCGTCGAGGCGTTTGATGCCAGCCGTGAGCTGCTATAGTAAATCTAGCTGTTCAGGCAATATCCACAGGGACATACGGTCACTTTCACTCTGAAACTTGGGTTTTAACCAGTTCAACAGGCAATTCTTCTGTTCTCATGCCACGTCCCGAACAGCGCAACCCGTCGTTGAAGCATTCGCTGCGGCGTAAGCGCGCCATGCTGGTGTTGAGCGGCACCTTGATGCTGCTGGGCCTGCTGCTGGGCACTTACTTTGCATGGCGTGGACCGGCTTTCATGGCCGTGCTGGAAATGGGCCTGGTGGGCATCGGTGCCTGCGCGGGGTGGTTAACCTGGCGCGGCAAATTAAGCTTGGCCGCGCTGGTGTTGATTGGCACCGTGTTTGTGGCCTTGTGTGGTATCTCGGTGGTGCAGGACATCCCCAGCGCCGCCGCGCCACGCACCACCCACTACTACCTGCTGGTGCTGGCCATGGCCTCATTTCTCATGTTCAGAGATGAAGCCCCGTGGCTGCGCAAAGGCATCGCGCTGGCCTGTTTTGCCGCCTTTATGGTGTTTGCCAGCACCACCTGGGGTTATGTGACGCCGTATGCCCTGGCAGATGACGTGCGAGTGGGGGGGTCGTGGCTGCACAGTTTCATTGCTGCAGCCCTGATGTTCTCTCTGCTGAGCGTGATGCAGGCCGAGTTGGCGTCTTACAACGCCTTGGCGGCAGATTTGCGCGGCGCGTTGAAGGCCGGCCAGTTTGTGCTGCATTACCAACCGCAGGTCGACCAGCTTGGGCGGGTGCTTGGTGCCGAGGCCCTGATCCGCTGGCAACATCCGCTCAATGGCCTGTTGGGGCCCGACGAGTTTGTCGCTTTGGCCGAGCAGACGGGACAGATATTGCCGATTGGCCATTGGGTGCTGGGGACGGCCTGCGCCCAACTCGTGCATTGGGCCAAAGACGCCACAACCCAGGGCCTGACCGTCTCGGTCAACGTCAACGCCCAGCAGTTCAAGCAACCGGATTACGTGCCCCAAGTGCTGTCGGTGTTGCAACGTTCGGGCGCCAATCCAGCGTGTTTGAAACTGGAGCTGACGGAAAGCATGCTGGTCAACGACGTGGGTGACATCACCAGCAAGATGTCGCAACTTCGGGCCCAGGGCATCCGCATCTCGCTGGATGATTTCGGCACAGGTTATTCGTCGCTGACTTACCTCAAACGCCTGCCGCTGGACCAACTCAAAATTGACGAGTCTTTTGTGCGCGACGTGTTGACCAGCCCGCACGATGCCGCCATTGCCCGCACCGTGGTTAACCTAGCGAATGACATGAACCTCGACGTGATTGCAGAAGGGGTTGAAACCGAGCCGCACCGCCAGTTCCTGGTCGACATTGGCTGCACGCGGTTTCAGGGTTATTTGTTCAGCCGACCTTTGCCCATTGCCGATTTTGACAAATATGTCGCGCGTGAACATTGATGCGCAGGCCCACCATTCATGGCGACTGTCTTCGCTGGAATCCGGGGGTCTTGAATTGTGAAAATCCCAATCCCCCAATTGATGGCCAATGACTTCAACCCGGTGAACCAATTCAATGAACAATCTTCCACTTGCCGGCATCCGCGTCCTGGACCTGTCCAAAGTGCTGGCCGGCCCCATGTGCGCCCAGTACCTTGGCGACATGGGCGCGGACGTGGTCAAAGTCGAGTCGCGCGACTTGGGCGACGACACCCGCTACATGCCACCGTTTCGCAAGACAGACCAGGCCAGTGCGGGTGGCATTTTTCTCAGTGCCAACCGCAACAAACGCAGCCTTGCCATTGACATGGCAAGCGGGCCAGGGCGGGAGGTGATCTACCGCCTGGCCAAATGGGCTGACATCGCCATCTCCAGCTTCGGGCCTGGCGTTGCCAAAAAGCTTGGCATCGATGCGACCGCATTGCGGGCCTGCAACCCAAGGCTGATCTGCTGCGAAATCACCGGCTTTGGCAGTGTGGGCTCGATGCGCCAAGGCAAAGGTTACGACATGATTCTGCAAGCCTTCACCGGCATGATGTCGGTGACTGGCGAGCCGGGCGGTGGACCCATTAAATGCCCGGTGGCACCGATTGACCAGGGCACCGGCTTGCACGCGATGGGCGGCATTTTGGCGGCGCTTTACCAGCGTGAACGCACCGGCTTGGGCTGCACTATCGAAGCCAGTTTGTTTGACACTGCCACCGGATACCTCGGCGTGTTTTTGCAAAACTACTGGGAGCGCGGAACTGAGCCCGACAAGGCGGGTTCGGGCCACGAGTCGTTGTGTCCGTATCAGGTGTTTGAAACGGCTGACAAGCCGCTGATTCTGGGTGTGGCCAACGATGCTTTGTGGAAGCGGTTTTGCGGGCTGGCTGGCCTTGAGCACCTGCGTGACGACCCGCGTTTTCGCACCAATGCAGACCGGGTCCACAACCGCATCGAAACCGTGGCGTTGGTCGGCGCCGTCATGGCCACCCGCGGCCGAGACGCCTGGTTGCCTGCGCTCGATGCAGCGGGCATTCCAGTGTCTGCCGTCAATACGCTGTCTGAGTTGTCAGAGCATGCTCACACCACCGAGAGCGGCATGAAGTTTCACTACGAGCACCCCGTCTTGGGGCCGCTGCAAGGCGTTGCGCAACCGCTGCGCTTTGACGGTGAGCGATGCGAATTGCGCAGGCCGCCGCCATTGCATGGCGAGCACAGCCGTGAAATTCTTGCCGAGATGGGTTACAGCGACGATGAGATTGACGCATTGATGGCCCGCGCCTGAGCGCCTGGACCCCAAAATGATTTGATGGTTGATTCAACTGAAAGGACGTACCGATGGCAGGCCTCTGGTTTGAAGAGTTTCGAATGGACCAGTCATTCGATCACGAAATCCGCCGCACTGTGCTGGATTCCGACAACATGTGGTTCAGCAACGCCACCTGTAATCCGGCGGCTTTGCACCTTGACGCCGAATACTGCAAGACCACCGAGTTTGGCCGCCCGCTGGTCAACAGCATTTTCACGCTGGGCCTGGTGATCGGCCTGTCGGTGCAAAACACCACGCTGGGAACCACCATTGCCAACCTGGGCATGAGCGACGTGCGCTTTCCCTCCCCGGTCTTCCATGGCGACACCATCCGCTCGCGAACCACGGTGAAGGAAATTCGTGCCAGCCAATCGCGGCCCAACGTCGGCATCGTCACCTTTTTCCACCAGGGCTTCAACCAGCGCAATGAAGAGGTCTGCATCTGCACCCGCCAGGCCTTGATGCTCAGGAAGCCCAAAACATGAACGCCCTAGAGCCGAACCAAGTCATGTGGGCTCCCTTGGGGGGCAGTGCAATCCACGAAATGAAAAACGCGGGGGCACTATGCAACTAGAGCTGCGCTCCATGTTGTTTGTGCCGGCCGACAGCGAGCGAAAACTGGCCAAGTCGTTGAGCAGTTCGGCCGACGTGCTCATACTCGACTTGGAAGACGCCGTCGCAGCCAGCCGCAAAATTTACGCCCGCCAGACCGCAGCCGAATTCATCAGCGCACACGCCAATGGCCTGGCGACGCGTCTGTTTGTGCGGGTCAATCCCTTCGATTCCGGGCTGACCATGGGCGATCTTGCCGCCGTGGTGGTGCCGGGTCTGGCTGGCATCATGCTGCCCAAGCCCAACAGCGCCGCTGATCTGGTGCGATTGGGGCATTGCCTCGACGCGCTGGAAGCCCGCGCCGGCCTTAAGCCGGGCGACGTTGCCATCGTTCCGGTTGCCACTGAAACTGCGCAAGCCATGCTGAACATGGCCAGCTTCGCCCTGTTGACACCGCTGCCCAGACTGGCCGGCGTCACCTGGGGTGCAGAAGATCTGTCCACGGCCATCGGTGCCATGTCGAACCGCGAAGAAGACGGCAGCTACTCGCCCCTGTACGACCTGGCCAGCTCAATGTGCCTCTGTGCTGCGGCGGCGGCGGGTGTTCCGGCCATCGATACCGTGCAGGTCGATTTTCGGGACGCGGCCGGACTGCAGGCGGCTTGCCGGATTTCACGGCGGCGCGGATTCAGGGGCCGGATGGCCATTCACCCCGATCAAGTGGCGATCATCAATGACGCCTATTCCCCCTCGACCGCCGAACTGGCCCACGCGCAACGGATTGTGGATGCCTTCGCGGCCCAGCCCGATGCGGGCACCCTCAATATTGACGGCGCAATGGTCGATAGGCCGCATTTGACGCAGGCCCTGCGCACGCTGGCCCAGAGGGCTTGACCGGGCTTCATCACCTTGAAACAGGAGCAAAAATGGATTTTGCAATCTCTGAAGATCACCGCGCCATCCGCGAAGGTGTGAGCGCAGTAGTGCGCTCATTTGATGATGCCTACTGGCTGGCCCGTGACGACGACGGCAAGTTCCCCCATGAATTCCACGACGCCATGGCCGGCGCCGGCTGGCTTGGCATCACCATGCCGCAAGAGTACGGCGGCGCGGGCCTGGGCGTGACGGAAGCCGCCATCATGATGCATGAAGTGGCCAGCCATGGCGGTGGCATGGCCGCAGCCTCGACCGTGCACATTAACCTGTTTGGCCCGCATCCTATCGTGGTGCTGGGCACGCCGGAACAGCGTCAGCGTTGGCTGCCCAATCTGATTCAGGGCAAAGACCAATGTTGCTTTGGTTTCACCGAACCCGACGCGGGGCTGAACACCACCGCCATCAAAACCTTTGCCCAAAAAGTGCCAGGCGGTTACGTGGTGAATGGCCAGAAGGTCTGGACATCCACCGCCCAAGTGGCCAACAAGATCATGCTGTTGACGCGCACCACTCGGCTTGAAGACTGCAAACGCCCGACGGATGGCATCACGATTTTTTACACCGACCTGGACCGCAGCAAGATCGATGTGCACCGCATTGCCAAGATGGGGCGCAAGGCCGTGGATTCGAACGCGATCTTCATCGACGGACTGTTCATTCCTGACGCGGACAGGATTGGCGAAGAAGGCAAAGGTTTCGGCTATATCCTGCACAGCCTGAACCCCGAGCGCCTGCTGGTGGCGGCAGAGGCCATTGCCATGGGGCAGGACGCGCTTCGCCGCGCCGCAAAGTATGCGAAGCAACGGATAGTTTTTGACCGGCCGATTGGCCAGAACCAGGGCATCCAGCACCCGCTGGCCGAGCGCTGGATGGCGCTGGAAGCTGCGTGGGCGATGGTGATGAAGGGTGCATGGTTGTATGACCAGCAGCTGCCCTGCGGCGCAGAGGCCAACACGGCTAAATTTCTGGGTGCACGCGCCGGATTTGATTCATGCCTGCAAGCGGTGCTGACCCACGGTGGCTTTGGCTACGCCAAGGAATACCACGTGGAGCGGCTGCTGCGAGAAGTCACCATCACCCGCATCGCACCGGTGACCGAGCAGCTGATTTTGTCGTTCATCGCCGAAAAGGTGCTGGACTTGCCCAAGTCGTACTGAAGGATTGCTGAACGGCCACTCAACCAGCGAACCAGCCAGCGAACCAGCCTCTTTTTACGCCGCCACGGCTTCCAGCGCAGTTGCTTGGGCCGTCGCCCGAATGCCCAGTTTGTCCAGCGCCGCCGCCAACTGCGCCACCGTGCGATCCACGTGGTGCCATTTTTCCAGGCCAAACAGGCCGACGCGGAAAGTGGCAAAGTCAGCCCCTTCGTCACATTGCAGCGGCACGCCGGCAGCCGTTTGCAGGCCTTCTGCGAGGAATTTTTTGCTGGACTGGATGTCTGGGTCGCTGGTGTAACTCACCACCACGCCCGGCGCCTTGAAGCCCTCTGCGGCCACGCTGGGAATGCCCCGGCCTTCAAACAGCCGGCGCACGCCTGAGCCCAAAGCAATTTGCTCCTGGCGGACTTTTTCGAAGCCGTAATGTTGGGTTTCTTTCATCACCAGACTTAAGCGTGTGAGCGCGTCTGTCGGCATGGTGGCGTGGTAGGCGTGGCCACCGCCTTCGTAGGTTTCCATGATTTGCAGCCATTTTTTCAGGTCGCAGGCAAAACTGGTGCTGGTGGTGCCGTCAATGACGACGCGGGCGCGCTCGCTCAAACACACCATGGCGCAACAAGGGGAACTGCTCCAGCCTTTTTGCGGCGCTGAAATCAGCACGTCGACGCCAGTGGCTTGCATGTCCACCCACATTGCGCCAGAAGCAATGCAGTCCAGCACGAACAGGCCACCGACTTCATGCACCGCATCGGACACGGCTTTGAGGTAGTCGTCGGGCAAAATCATGCCGGCGGCGGTTTCCACGTGCGGCGCAAACACAACATCCGGTTTTTTGTCGCGGATGGCGGCCACGACCTCGGCAACGGGTGCCGGAATCCAAGGGGACTGTTTGCCGGGGCTGACTTTGCGGGCTTTCAGCACGGTCGATTCAGCCGCGATGTGGCCCATGTCCAGAATCTGCGTCCAGCGAAAGCTGAACCAGCCGTTGCGGATGACCAGCACCTTTTTGCCGGTGGCGAACTGGCGCGCCACGGCCTCCATGCCGAAGGTGCCGCTGCCAGGCACCAAGGCGACTGATTTGGCGTGGTACACCTCTTTCAACATGCCCGAGATGTCACGCATCACGCCCTGGAAACTCTTGGACATGTGGTTGAGGGCGCGGTCGGTGTAGACCACAGAAAATTCAAGCAATCCGTCGGGATCAACGTGGGGTAACAAGCCGGGCATGGGGTTCTCCTTGGGGACGCGTCAAATGGGCCGTCAGCTTATCATGAAGGCGCAGCCCCGGCGATTGGCCAGAACGAATGCCCTTGGCCAAGGACAAGCCGCTGTCAGCGCTGGCGATTTTCAGGCACCGAGCCGCTGCCGCCCAGCAGCCACAGGCCGTAAAGTATGACGCACAGTCCGTCGATGAACAAGGCACCGCGAAAACCGGCCAGGCCGGGGTCGCTCCAGCCCACGGCCACGATGACACACAGGCCCATTTTTTCGATGGCGGCCGCAATCACGACCGGGCGGCGCACTTCCACATGGCTCGCGCTGTAAACCAGCAGCCCGCCAAAACAGGCGGCCATCAGCCCCCAGTGTTTGGCGAAGGCCACGCCGGAGTTGGCCCCCACGCTCATGCCGGTCAGGTTGAACATGGGCCAAGGCAAAAAGAAAAACAGGATCGGCACCATCGTGATGAAACCGGTGATGTAGAGGATTTTTGTGAAATGTTTGGCGATCACGGAAGGCTCCAGTCAGTGCATTGGAATGTGATGGGGCGGCGGGTTGGCACGGCCCTGATTTTGCTGTGTTTTACCACGCGTCGACCGGCAAAGGCTCAGTACGCGGCACTATTTTGGCCGATTGCAGTCCACGCATTAACCAGTCACGGGTGTGCGCGGGGTCAATTACCGCATCAATTTCCAGGTGCGCGGCCATGTTGATGGCGCCGCCTTTTTCATACTGCTCGGCCACCAGCTGGTCGTACAGCGCTTCACGCTCTGGCCCTGCAGGCTTTGCCTCGAGTTCTTTGCGGTAGCCCAGTTTGACGGCCCCTTCCAGGCCCATGCCGCCAAACTCCCCGGTGGGCCAGGCGATGGTGAAGGCGCTTTGCGCAAAGCCGCCACCCGTCATGGCCATCGCACCCAGGCCATAACCCTTGCGCAGAACCACCGCAAACAGCGGCACGCGCAAGTGCCCCGCAGCGATGAACATGCGGCTGACGTGGCGCACCTGGGCCAGCGCCTCAATCTCGGGCCCAACCATGAAGCCCGGCGTGTCGACAAAACTCACCAGAGGCAGCCCATGCGCATTGCACAACTGCATGAAGCGGCTGGCTTTGTCGGCCGCATCGGCGTCAATAGCGCCACCCAAATGATGCGGGTTGTTGGCCATCAGGCCGACCGGCCTGCCGTCTATGCGGCCAAGTGCCGTGTGGATGCCTTTGCCGAACCCGGTGCGCAAGTCCAGCAGGCTGCCAGCATCGACCACCCCCGCCATGGCACCATGGGTGTTGTACACACGCAGGCGGTTTTCGGGCACCAGGCTGCGCAGCGACAGCGCCTCGGGTGTCGGCCCTTCATCGGTGCCAGCTTTGACGCCAGCGCTGGCAAGAGACCCTTGAAAAAACGACAGGTAATGTTTGGCTGCTGCCACGGCCTTTGCTTCGTTGTCCACCAGGATGTCAATCACGCCATTGGCGTGTTGCACGCTGCTCGGGCCAATCTGCTCGGGCTGGTACACGCCCAGGCCGCCGCCTTCCACCATGGCCGGGCCACCCATGCCAATGTTGCTGTTGCGGGTGGCAATGATCACGTCGGCGCAGCCCAGTAAAGCTGCGTTGCCAGCAAAGCAGCGGCCTTCTACGATGCCGACCACCGGCACGCGCCCATTGAGCCTGGCAAAACTGGCAAAACTGGCCACGTTCAAGCCCGCCACTTTGGCCGAATCCACATCACCCGGCCGACCACCGCCGCCTTCGGCGAACAGCACCACAGGCAACTTTTGCGCCAGCGCAAGGCCCAACAGGCGATCTGTCTTTTGGTGGTTGCGCATGCCCTGTGTACCCGCCAGCACGGTGAAGTCATAGGCCATCACCACCGCGCGGGATGCCTCGGCGCCAAACTGGGCCGCGTTGATGCTGCCGATGCCCGTCACCATGCCGTCGGCGGGCGTGTTGTCGATCAGGTCATCCAGCGTGCGCCGACGGGTTTGCGCGGCAATGGCCAGAGCCCCATATTCGATGAAGTTGCCGGGATAAGCCGCTTCGTCGCACAAGTCGGCCACGTTCTGGCGGGCAGTACGCAGGCCCATGCCCTGGCGCTTGGCGACAGCCGGCACCCGATGCGCGTCCAGCCCGCGCGCGTGGCGGTTCAGCACCGCTTGAAGGTCGGCGCGCAAGGGGGCCGCAGACGGGATGTCAGGTGATGCAGCGGCCTCTGCAAAAACTGCCGGGGCGACCGGGGCCGCAGCAGCGTCCAAAATTCCGTCCAAACCGTCATCCAATTGGGTGTTGAAAGGTGAAAGTGCTGAATGTTCCCGTGAAATAAGCGTAGTTTGCTCTATAATTAATAGCAATTCATTTTCATTGACCAGTTCACCCGGTGTGAACTGAAGGCTGGCCACCCGGCCATTGGAGGCCGAGCGCACCTCGTGTTCCATCTTCATGGCTTCCAGAATCACCACCACGTCGCCCGTCTGCACATTGGCCCCCGGTTCAACCAGCCACTGGACGACGGTGGCTTGAAGGGGGGAGCGGGTTTGGGCGGGCGGTGGCATGGAGGTCATGATGCTATTTTGCTTGACGCCCAAAGTGCCACAGGTCAATCCTGGGACAGCGCCTGCGAGCACCGGCCAATCTGCCGCAAAATAGGCCCATGCGCCACATCCCCCTGATCGAACTCACCCGCAACGGCACGCAGGAGTGCCAGCACCTTGGCTCCGTCGCCGTGGTCAACGCCAGCGGCAAACTGCTGGCCCAGGCGGGTGACCCGCATTGGCTGGCCTTTACCCGCTCCACCCTCAAAGCCTTGCAGGCGCTGCCCTTTGTGCAGGCGGGCGGCCCGGCGCAGTTTGGCCTGAACGACCAACACCTGGCCCTGTTATGCGCCAGCCACAGCGGGGAAGACAAACACGTGGACGGCGTCACCCAAATTCTTGAAAAGGCGGGGCAGACTTACGCTGCGCTGAAATGCGGCTGCCACCTGCCCGGCATTTTTTCTTACTTCGACAAAGCGCCGCCCGAGGGTTTGGTGTTTGACGAGCGCCACAACAATTGCAGCGGCAAACACGCCGGGTTTGTGGCCTATTGTGTGATGCACGGCCAGAGCTTGGACGACTACATCGCCCCCACACATCCCCTGCAGCAGGCGATTCGCCGCGATGTGGCCCGGGCCGCTGGCATGGACGTCAATGACCTCAAAATGGGCATCGACGGCTGTTCTGCCCCCAACTACGCCATGCCGCTGGCCCACTTGGCGCGGGCCTACGCGCGGCTGGCCAGCGGCCTGGCAGACAGCGAACTGGGCGAGAGTTTTGCGGTGCTGGGCAAGGCCATGACCCGCCACCCCGACCTGGTGTCCGGCACCGGTCGAAGTGATTTGGCCTTTATGACGGCTGGGCGGGGCGACTGGGTCACCAAAGTTGGGGCGGACGGGGTGCAGGTGGTGGGCAGCAAAAGCCGCGCCGAGGCCTTTGCGATCAAGATCATCGACGCCAACAAACCCGCGCTGTATGCCGCCACGGTGGAAGTGCTGGACCAGTTGGGCTGGCTGGACGACGCGCAACGCGAACAACTCAAGCCCTGGCGCGCCCAGGCCATCGTCAATGTGCGCGGGCTGCTGGTGGGGGAGCGGCGCCCTGTGTTCAGGCTGCAAGCGTCGAGTGCTAAATTTCACTGACATTTACTCACATTTGCTCACAAAAACAGGCCGCGCGCGTATCATTGCCCTGACCTGGGTCGGTTTGTCCAAATGCCGTGTTTGGCCGAACGAATCCAGTGCAATTGTCCTCAGGAGCGTGTGAAATGAGTGGTTCGACCCCAATCTGGCTGGTTCAGAAACTAGCTCAAAAACTGGCGTTGCCTTTGCTGCTGGCGGCGGGCCTTGCGGCATGCGGGTCAAGCCCCTCGAACACGGCGCCCAGCTCGCCGCCCCAGGCCGAGATGCAGTTTGTCGATTTGCAAGGTTTTGACCGCGACTTGTACGCGTCGCTGTCCGCGCCTTTGCCCAAGGTGGACGTGGCGTTTTACGATCGCATCACCCCCAGCGCCCTGCCCGAACGCCTCCAAAGCTGGATGGCGGCGGTGGAGGCGGGCGGCGGCAAAGTGACGGTGGTACCGCCCAAGTCCAGTGTCACGGCCAGGGATCCGTTTTTGCTGATCAGCGCCATCAGCTCTTTGTGGTCGGCCTCCAGGATGGCCAAAGAGGCGGCTGTCAAAGCCCAGTTCGCGTCGGCGCAGGCCTACGATGCCCAAATCATCCTTAAAAAAGATGACAAAGGAGACTCCATGGTCGACAAAGTGGTGTTCACGCAGCGTAAAAAATAAGTGTGACGGCAAGGTTTTTGCCGCGCAAAGGAGCCCATCGTGAACCCTTCAGCTTTCATGTCCAGACGGTTGTCCGGGCTTGCCGCAAGCCTTGCCTGCCTGATGTGCGTCTGTTATGCCCAAGGCGTGTGGGCGCAGGCCGCAACCCCTTCAACCGACCAGATGATCGAGCAGCTCAAAGCCCCGCGCACTCGGGGTTTGCAGCGCAATTTGCAGGTGGAGGCGACGGGTGCGCAGCCGGGGGCTGCGTCGGCCGGCGCATCGGATCCAGCCGCTTCTGGCAACGCCACCCGCCCGGCCTCGCTGTCCCTGCTGATCCAGTTTGACTTCAACTCCGCCAGGGTCCGCCCGGAAAGCCAGCAGGCGCTGGGGAATCTGGCGCAGGCGCTCCAGTCACCCGAACTGAAAGGCTCCAAATTTGCCGTGGAAGGCCATACCGATGCCAAAGGCTCGGCCGATTACAACCGCAAGCTCAGTGAACAGCGCGCCCTGGCCGTGCGCGAATTGCTGCGTATCCAAGGCGTGGGTGAAACCCGGCTGGTCGCGGCAGGCAAAGGCTCGTCGGACTTGGCCAACCCGGCAGACCCGTTCGCCGCTGAGAACCGGCGCGTGCGCATCGTCAATCTGGACTGAACACCGGGCGACGCCTTTGCCTTTTTTTCGTCCATGCGCCGCACCCTAGGCCGCTGGCTCGCTGCCTTGGAGGCTGCTATTGGCGCCTTGCCGGCCCGGCGTGTCTGCTGGGGCCTGGTCGCTGTTTTTTCAATTTGGGTGTTTTTTGACGTGATGGTCTTCCGAGTCACGGGTGGCCTGGCAAATTCCAGTTTTGACGCGATGGTGCGCGCCCGTGTTTACACGGCCGCGCCAGACCCGCGCATCGTCATCATCGACATCGACGAGGCCTCGCTGGCGCGCATGGGCCTTGAATTTGGCCGTTGGCCTTGGCCGCGTGACACGCTGGCCACTGTGTTGGCACATCTGGAGCGCCAAAACCCGGTGGCGGTGGTGTGGGATGTGCTGTTTTCAGACGCAGACCGGGTCAACCCCGGCGGCGACGCAGCCTTCAACCAGGCGGCCGAACACAGCACGCACAGCCATTTTTCGGTGGTCCGCCTGCCCACGGCCAATGACTCGGCCAGCCAGGTCACCCGCGCCGCTTTGCCAGGCCTTTGGATTTCTGTGGACTCGCCCGGCACCCCGGCAAACATGGGTGCAAGCGCTGGCGCAAAGTCCGCCCCAGTGGCCTTGATTCCCCCCGCCTTGCCCGCCGTGGCGGCCAGCCGCCTGGGCTACAACAATGGTTACGTGGACGATGACGGCATGTTGCGCCGCTACCGCTTTTTTGAGCGCCTGCCGGACGGTAGCCAGATTCAGTCGATTGTGATGAGTGTCTTGAGTGCTATTAATAAAGAAGCATACTATGACCAATTGACGGGAGCTAGCGGCAATAGTGGCTCACAAAATGAGCTCATCGCCTGGCGCAGCCGCCTGCAGGCCTATCCGCATGTGTCGTTTGCCGACGTGTTTGCTGTGGCCGAAGGCGGCCAGCCACGCGCCAGCGTGCCGTCGTTCCAGGGCAAACTCGTCATCATTGGCGCCACGGCGCCGAGTCTGCACGACATCCACCCGACGCCCCTGTCGTCCATGCAGGCTGGCGTGGACTCCCTGGCCACAGTGCTGGACAACGGCATCAACCAGCGCCGCCTGGCCGAGTTGCCGCGTTGGCTGCAAGCGGCGCTGGCCATTGCCCTGTGTGTTGGTCTGGCGGTTTGGGTGCAGATCAGAAGCGTCGCGTCGCTGGCACCAGCCCTGTTTGCCTTGCCAGCCGCTCTGGTGGGCATGAGTTACCTCAGCCTCAATGGCGCGCCGTTCTTTTTGGACCTGCACCTGGCCGCCGCCTTGGCGCTGGTGTTTCTGGCGCTGTTGCGGGGCTGGAGTTCGTTGCGCAGAAATTACTGGTGCGCGCCTCTCAGCGTTTCAGGCCAGCCGGTTTCGATTTGGTCCTGGGCCCGGGCTCAGCCCTGGTTTGACGCTCCGCTGGACCGGGTGATTGACGCCCTGGAGCGCCACGCGCCGCAGTGCCGCATCGTGGTGGCCGACCTTCCTGCGCCCTGGCCGGCCAGCCTGCGCTGGCCTGAACTGGCGCGTTTTCTGGCCATCGTCGGGCCGTCTGATGCCGTGTTGGCGGCGCGTGCGGCGCTTGAACCGACCCTGCAACGGCTGGCACGCCAAAGTGCCGAGCCTTTTGCGCTCGAATTTCACCCAGACCGGGAAGAATTGGCGCATGCTGTGTTGTGCGCCTGGGCCGCGCTGCAAAAAAAGGATACAAAGGCGTGAAACGTCTCTCTGTCACGTTAAAAGGTGAACCCATGATCAACAAACTGACCGGGGCTGGCCTCGTCGCGCTGGCGGGTCTGGCGGGCTTGGTTTTTACGCAGGCCGCGCTGCCACAACCGGCAGGCGCAGCCGTGCCGGGCCAGGCCATCACGGCGCTGCGAGCCACTGAATTGCGAGCGGACAAACTGGCGGCGGCCCCGGTGGTACAGGCGCTGGCGGCGGGTGCGCCATTGCGCCTGGTCAGTATGGAAGGCGGATGGGCGCTGGTGCAGACCTTGGCCCAAACCGGCCTCTCCGGCGCGTCCATGGTGTCGGGCTGGGTGCGTGCCAGTAACGTGAGCCTGCAAAGCGGCGCGTCCACAGCGTCGGGCCTGGCCAGCGGACGCGAAGCCAGCGGCAACACGGCGCTGACGCTGGGCGTGCGTGGCCTCGGCGACCGTGCCCTGGAGGAGCGCGTCAACCGCCACGCCCTCATCATTGGCATCAGCCGTTATGGCGACCCGGCGATCCCGCCATTGCCTGGCGCGCGGCTGGACAAGCAATCCGCCACCCAGATGGCGCAGGCCATGCAGGTGCCGCTGGGCAACATCCGTTACCTGCAAGACGAAGAAGCCACCGGCGGCAACATCCGCAAAGCCCTGCAGGACCTGACCGACAGGGTGCAGGACGGCGACCGCGTGTTCATCCATTACTCCGGCCACGGCACCCGTTACAGCGACCCGATGGCAGGCGGCTGCGTCGAGGCCCTGCTGCCTTACGATGGCAGCGCGTCCGCAAACATCACCAACCGCGAGATGGCCGACATGCTCAAGACCATCACCAACAAGACCGACAAGCTGTTTGTGATGTACGACGCCTGCCACTCAGGCGGCCTGGTTCAGTCGGCCAGTGTGTTGCGCACCCGTGGCATCGTCAATGCCAATGACGAGGGCCTGCTCAGGCCAAAATTCGCCAGCATTTCCGAGGAATGTGGTCGCCCGGTCAACATCAAGTCGCGCGCCCTCGTGGCCGAGCAGACCAGCAAGGGGGCGCTGCCGCAGGACATCATCCATGTCAGCGCGTCGCGCGACAACGAAATCAGCTTTGACGATGAACTCAAAGGCGGCCTGGCGACACAGTTCATGCGTGACTGCATGCTGCGCGACGCGAAGGACTTGGACGGATCCGGCGCCATCAGCATGGAAGAAATCCGGCAATGCGCGCAAAGCAAAATCAACGCGCGCATGAGCAATGACGCCAATTTCAAGCCGCACAACCTGGTGCTCAACGGCAATGCCAGCTTTGTGCCGGCCTGGTTCAGCCAGGCGGGCTTGCAGGCTGGGCCGGTGGCACCCACACCGACCAACCGCCCGGGCGAGACGCCGCCGTTCGCCGCTGTCGCCTCGGCCCTGGGCACGCCGACCGCCTTGACGGCAGCGCCTGGGGCCTTGACGGGCGAGGCGGCGCTGCGCCAGATGTTTGACCAGCGCGACGCCAAACGCCGCGTGCTGGTGGGCGCAGCCAGCAACAAACTCAAAATCGGGCAGGACGCGCTGGACTTGACGGTGCAGTCGGATCGCGCCGGTTTTGTCTACGTCGCCATGGCCGGGTCGGACAACAAATCGGTCTACCTCCTGTTCCCGAATGACCTGGACCAAAACAACAAAATTGCTGCGGGGCAGCAGTTGCAATTGCCCCGTCCAAACTGGCGCGTCAAGGCCGCCGGGCCGCCCGGCGTCGACCACCTGCTGGTGTTGGTGGCCGACGGCCCGCGTGACCTGTCAACCCTTTCTGGCAACAAGGCCGGGCCCTTTGTCACGTCGCTCAACGACGCGTCAGGGCGCGCAAGACTTGGGGCATTGATGACCAACTCCAGCTTGGGCCAGGGACAGGATTGTGTTACTGCCGACCGGCGCGCCAACCCGCAGTGTTCTGACGCCTACGGTGCGTCCCTGGTCAAAATCGAGGAGATTAAATGAGCTGCCACACCGACACCCGGTGGTTCAGTACCCAATGGCTGCAAGCTACATTTATAATAGCTGCACAGACCCTGTCTACGGGAACATACGCCCAATCTGGTGGCGTAACTGGCGCAACAGGCGCAACAGGCGCAACGGACTGGCTGGTGACACCGGCCGAGGTGATTGAATTCAAAGGGGAAGAGGGCTTCATGGCCCAGCCGGCTTTGCGTGCCCGTGCCGTTGTGCCGCTGATCGACATTGTCAAGCCCGAGGTGGTGGTCGACCTGAAAGTCAAGTCGCCCTTCGCCATCGTGGTGCAGTTCAAGGGACAGGCCGATTCGCCCATCAACCCGGACAGCTTCAAGGTGCTTTACGGCGGGCTGAAAATTGACATCACCAGCCGTATCACTAAATTTGTGAAGGTGACCAAAGAAGGGTTTTCGCTGGACAACGTGCAAATTCCGGTGGGCAAACACCGCCTGACCTTGCAGGTTCTTGATGACAAGCAACGCCTGGCCGAGCGCGAACTTCGGGTGGAGGTGGAGTGATTTGAAGACGCAATAGGCCGCTATTCTGATTTGCCAACTTGCTGGGTCAAGACTGTCTGCGCGTGCCCAAAATGGCGGCCCCCACAATCAAGCTGGCGGCCAGCGCGATGTGCCAGCTCAAGGCGCGTTGGGTGGCCGCCATCAGCAAGACGGTTGAGCCCAAGGGCGTGATGTAGCTCAAGATGCCGATCTGCCGTGGGTCGCCCAATTTCAGCGCTTTGTCCCACAGCAAAAAAGCAGAACCCAGCGGCCCCAGGCCCATCGCGAGCAGGAGCCAGCCCTCGCGCAGGCCCAGGTTGACGGAAGGCTCCAGCAGCCAGTGGCACAGCAGGGACAACAGCCCGGAGACCAGGCCAAACAAGCCGATGGCGGCAGCCGGAAAACTTCTGCCCGTCAACGCCAGGCGTTTGGTTTGCAGCGAATAGTTGGCCCACAAAAAACCCGATGCCAGTGCCAGTGCATAAGCCCAGGCGGGATGGCTGAAGGATGACAGGGTGCTTGAACTCTCGGTGCCAGAGCCGCCCACGATCGCCAGCGCTGCACCGGCAAACCCCAGCGCCGCCGCCAGCACATGCACAGCCCGCAAGTTGTCACCCGGCAAATACAGGGGCGACAACACCACGATCAGCAGCGGCCACACATAGTTGACCAAGTTGACCTCGACCGACGGTGCCATGCGCAAGGCCAGGAACAGGAAGAAATGAAACCCAAACAGCGTGGCAACACCCAGCCACAAGGTGGGCCACGCCACCCGCCACACGCCCGGGTTTTTGATGGCCGCAGGCCAGCTCAGGAGGCTACCAGCCACCAGCGCAATGCCGGTCAGCAAAAACGGCGGCACACTGGCCAGCAGCAGGCTGGTGGCGGCCAGCGTGGACCACAGGGCAATCGCCGCCAGGGCGTAAAAATTGGCTTGCACGCGGGGTATTCTGGGAAAAATAAGGCTTTTGAAAGCAACGGTAAAAAACTATACACGCGACAAACCCGAAGGGACGGCTCGGGTGCAGTGACAGCGATTTTGCCAACGCTGTGGAGCAGGATGGGCCCACGCCTTGCCCCAAGCCGTCATCGCAGCAAACCACGGGATATTGGTCACCATTGACCAGGCAACACCACCCGACTCAGGGGCATTGTGTGGCGCTGAAACCGCGCCATGCTTGCCTTCAGGTGGTTGGATTTCATATGCCCCGCCACAAAATCAATAGCACTGTCGAGCCTCATGTCGCAGCGGCGCTGGCCGCCTTCGAAGGGTTGCGGGATGCTCTTTTGCCGACCCTACAGAGGCTCCACCCATACGACTTGGAGACACTGACCGACCTCATTTTCCGACAATCGAGATGGCAGCGGGTTGTCGCGTTGGGGGGCACACAGAAGACCATTGACCTCGAACTTTTGTGGTTTGACTGGATGGCTGCTTGACAAGGCGGCGTAAGACGAAACCATGCTTAGACAATCTAACGGCTCAGCTTGAAGCCTTGGTCCCCGAGCCGCAAAGCCCCAACGTCAGATGTCATCAGGGTTATGCCAAGCGCACTCAGCGCCGACCTTCCAACGTCACGTAGTCCGCGGGCATGTTGATTTCTATCAATTCAAGGTCTTCAGATTGCTGAATGACATTGTGTGCCACACCGGCAGGTTGACTGAGGCACGAGCCAGCAGTGACCCGCACGGAGTCGGGTACGCCGTCGAATTTGAACTCGACCCAACCTTTTAGGATGTACACGAAATGGGCGGTCATGTCGTGCCAATGCCAGCCGGTTTCTTTCTCGAAGGGAGCGATTGCGCGGATGTGCTTGGCGGTGATGCGACCGTCGGTCGCCTCCGCCATGCCGAGGTCGCGGTACTCCACGAAGGCGCGAGGACCTTCGCGGTGAAAGCGGCTGTCTTCAAGGGGCGTGAGAAGAAGCTTGGATTTCGCCTGTTCGAGCGGCAATGGCCCTGGGTATTGCGGAGACTTGCTCATGGATTTCTCTTTCAATCAATGGGCCAGCGTGGGCTGGCTGGATGGATGATGTTGTTTGGTTGACCGGTGACGGCTCAAAGCCGTTGCCGTGAAATGCCCAATGCTTTCTGCGTGCGAGGCGCGGCTGATGCGTGACTCCAAGTCGTAAGGCGCACAGTTCAAGTGGAAATACGCGTCAGAGTCTGAAGCGCGCCGTTCTCCCGGGCTGATGCGTAGGCGGCGTCCATGACCTGCATCATGGCCTCCGCATCGCGCAGTGACGCAATCGGCTTCGCACCCGTTCGGCATTCGGTCAATACCTGTTTGACGAACAGAGGGTAATAAGCGTCCGTGTCCAATTGGAGCCTCAGACTTCGGGTGCCAGCTTCAAGATTGTTCCGATCCCGAAATTCGATTCGGTCGGGGCCCGATTTGGCGTACATGCGATCAGACGACAGCGTGAACGAGAACTCACGCTGCTCGTCCTGGGTGCTGGGGAAGCTGTACCCGCTCTCCACGAGCCCGATCACGCCATCCTCGGTCTGCATCGTGAGTAAGGAATAGTCTTCCACTTTGCCTTTGTGAGTGCGCGAGTTCATGGTGGCCGAGACCCGGGCAATCTCTTTCCCGGTCAGCAGCCTGAAGAAGTCGATGAAGTGGGTTGCCACGTTGATTGTGGAGCCGCCGCCGGCGAACTCAGGGTCGAGCGCCCATCCAGCGCCCGCAGCTTCGTAACGGCTGGGCTGACCCACGATGAAGCGAAACGACATGTAGTTGTAGTCCGACGGAATGCTGCCTTCAGCGCCATTCAAAGCGCGCAGCAGATCGCTCATTCGAAAGATGAGTGGCACTGCGCAGTACAGGTTGGCTTCTTCCGTCAGTTTCCGTAGCCGGGTGACCTGCGCCATGTTGACACCGCAGGGCTTCTCCAGCGCGAACGGAATCTTGCGCGTAATCAGCGCTTCTGCAAGCTTCGGCATTTCGGAGTGTCTTCCGAAAACAAAGGCGAAATCGACCTTTTCACGGTCGAGCAGCTCAGTCGCCGAATCGTACAGGGCACACCCGAAACGCGCTGCGATCGCCTCACCTTTGACATGTTCTGCATCCGAGATGGCGACCACCTCGATGCCAGGCGCTTCGAGGGCATTGAGATAGAGCGGGACATGCCAGTGACTGACTTCCAGCAAGGCTACCTTCATACGAAATCTCCCTTTAGGCCGCGCGCAGGCAGTCCCCGTGAAGGCGCAATGCGTCCGATGAATGCTGCCGTTTTTAAGGCAGCAATTCTCTTAGAAAACCTATTCATGACATCCTCCTTGTATTGATATTGACCAGAGCCGGGATTCCTGCCCTTGGTTGAAAACTTCGCGCCAGTGGGTGACGCGTTCAGCCGGATACTGCCAGCAGGGCGCCGTCCAGCTGTGGCCTGCCGTCGGGGCGGTAATCGAACCCAAGAAAGCGCAACGCATGCACCGCCTGGCCTTGGTGCATGGGGCGACCGTTCTGAGTGCGGCACCCGCGCGCCTGGGCAGCACGACACAGGGGCGTCGGTTCGGGTGAATTGATGATGTCCACGACCGTGCAGTCCGGCGCGAGTCGCTTAGGGTCAATCGGCATTGCGTCATTTGGATTCATGCCCATCGGCGTGGCATTGATGACGATTTCAAATCCGTGGGGGTCGGGCGGACCGGCCTGCGTGCTGCAGCCGGTCGCCTTTGCAACCGACCGGGCAAGATCCTCAGCGCGATGGGCATCGACGTCAGAGATCATCAATATTCGAGCGCCCGCAGACGCCACCGCAAAAGCAATGGCTCTGCCCGCGCCACCGGCCCCGACAAGAAGTACGGACTTGTTGGCCGGGTCGTTTCCTTCCCACTGCATGCCCAGCACACAGCCGAGTCCATCGAATATGGCACCCACCCATCGTCCGTCTTCATTGCAGCGAATGACATTGAGCGCGCCGACCTGAAGAGCGGTTGGGTGAAGTTCATCGACAAAGGCCATCATCCGCTGCTTGTGCGGCATCGTCACGAGCATGCCGGAAAGATTGCCCATGGCCCGCGCGCCCGCGGCGAATGCGGGCAGCGCCTCCCCCTTGACGATAAACGGAACACAAGCAGCGTCTTCGCGCTGTTCGATGAAGAGCCGGTTCAACAGCTCGGGCGACTTGGCAGTTTTCAGTGGGTCACCCACCAAAGCATAAAGCCGCGTCGTTCCGGCGATGTGTGGCATCATGTTTTGGACAGCGCGTCGTTGTAACGGGTGCGCACCTCGAGCGCCACAGACGCCGGTGCCAGGTCTTTCAGGATCATGCGCTGGAAGGCTTCGCCGCAGATCTGGTTAAAAGTTGACTGGATGATGGAGTAGTTCACCATGCGGCCGCGTTGTTCCACCAGTGTTCTCCAGCCCAATTGGTCTTGGGCTTCCGGCGTCTGGAAGTAGGCGTCTTTGTAGGCGCTGGCGCGCGCCACCACTTCGCCGCCTCGGGCTGCAATTGCCTGTGCCGCCGGGCTGCCCATGAACTTGACAAACTCCCACGCGCCGCCCTGGCGGGGCGAGTTGCGATTGATGCCCATCTGGAAGCCATACACGGCGTGTTTGTCGTTGGGCTGCACCGATGGCGCGGGCGCCCAGGCGAGGTCGTTGCCCACGGCCGCCTTCAGACCACGGTAGCGGTACAGCCCGAAGGTGGCCGATGCCACCGTACCCGCACGTATCCCATCCTGGAGCTCGTTGTAGGCGAACTGCAGGCTCACCGGTGTCGCCGCCTTCTTGGTGAAGAGATCCTTGACGATTGTTGCGGCCAGGAGCAGCCTTTGCTCGCTAAAGCCGATGTCGCGTCCTGCGGCCGTGAAGAAGGGGTCACTGTTGCCCGACACGAGGGAGCTGACGATGAATTCCATGAAAGCCTGCGCGCCGCCAATCCCACCGCTCAGACCGATCGGAACACCGTAGGCCATTTGGGTTGGCTTGGTCAGCAGCGGGCCGAGTGCGCTCACCTCGGCATAGGTGCGCGGAGGTGTGGCAATCTTCGCCTCATCGAATTTGCTCTTTCGATAGACGTAAATCGGAATGCGATAGTCCTGCTGCAGGCCCCAGATTTTGCCGTTAACGCGGGTCTGGTCCACGCTGATCAGGTAGTCGGATATGTCGACTTTGTCGCGTGCGATCAGGTCGTCCAGGGCCAGCAGTGATCCGGTGGAGACAAACTCCGGCATTTGGAAATTGTTGATGCGGATGACGTCGGGGCTGTCCGATTTGGCACGCGCTGCACGTACACCATTGGCCCCGGTGGGGTCTACGACAACCCGCACTTTGACACGTGGCTGACTGGCCTCGAATGCCGCGATCATCTGCGTCTGCGCCGCAGCCCGCGGGTCGTTATTGTTGGCCGGATCGAGAAAGGTGTCGTAGGCAACAGTCTCGTTGGTCTGCGCGAAGGCTCGGCCCGCTGGCGCGCCGAGCACTGCGGCAACACCACCCAGAAAGATGCGCCGGCTCGTGCGAGGCACTAGCCCTTGTTGGGTGACACTGGTGGGGTTTTGATCGTTCATGGTTTCTCCTGGTTGAAATAGGTATGTGGCGAACTAGCCTTTGACGGCGCCGGCGGTCAAGCCGCTGATGAACCAACGCTGCGCGAGCACAAAGATGGCGACGATGGGAAGGGAGGACACCACGGCATAGGCCATGACGTAGGACCATGTGATGCCGATGCTGTCGAAGACCTGGTTGACAAGGGCTACCTGCAGCGTGCGGTGTGCGACCTCAGGCGCAAAAGCGGCCACGGTGATGTAGTCATTCCAGGTCGAGACCATGCCGATGACGGCGCTGGCGGCGATGCCGGGTCGCACCAAAGGCAGGATGACGCGAGTGAAGGTCTGCCAGTGGTTGGCACCGTCCACCTGGGTGGCCTCGTCCAACTCGCGCGGCACGGCGTCCACGAAATTCTGCATGAACCACACCGTTTGCGGCACCAGCCGCGCGGCCTGCACCACGATGATGACAGCGGGGTTGTTCAAGATGCCCAACGCGTCCAGCAGGAAATACGTGGGCACCAAGAGAGCCACGCCGGGGATCATGGATGTGGACAGGATCAGCAGCATAACGGCGCGCTTGCCGCGGAACTCGAAGCGTGAGGCCGCGTAGCCAGCGGGTGCGGCCAACAGAACGGCTAGAAACACCGCACCCGTCGCGTACAGCACCGAATTGAAAAGGTCGGAGCCAAAGGTCTGGTTTCGGAATACTGCAGCATACGCCGACAGGCTCGGATCAGTAGGCAGAAAGCTTGGCGGGTAGGCGATGACATTGGCCTCACTCTTCAACGAGGTGAGTACGGCCCACGACAGAGGAACCAACACGGCCAGCACGAGGATCGTCAGAACACCCCAGGACAGCAATTTTTCGGAACGGCGGATATGCATGGTGTTTAACCTGAAACGCGGCCGGTGAGGCGCGTGTAGAGATAGCCAAGGAGAAGGTTGACAAGCAACACCACGACGGAAATAACCGACGAGGGCGACAGGTCCACCGAGCGGAAAGCGCTGGAATACACCTCGAAACTCCAGGTGGACGTCGAGCCCAGTGGCCCGCCGCCGGTGAGCACCAGGATCAGCGTGATGAGCGTGAGATAAAGGATGCCCAGCGTCAACGCGGTGCTGCCTAAGGTGGGCGCGATATGCGGCCACACTGCGTGGCGCAGTCGCGTACGTAAACCGCCACCATCGATGTCGATCGCCTCATAGAGCTCGGCTGGAATGCCTTGCAGTGAGGCACTCATCATCACCACGACATAGGGGAAGGACCACCACGCGGTGACCGCGATGACAAGAATCAGCGCCAGCGAAGGGTCGCCCAGCATCAAGCCGGGCTCCAGGCCCAGAGACCGCATTAGAAAACTGACAGGCCCGTAAGAGGGATTGAGCAGCCACAACCAGAAGCAGCCCACCACGCCCATGGAGAGCGTCCAGGGCAGCAACAACAGGGTGCGCACGACCGCCGCGCCTTGGGCGATGTTTTGCAGGGCCAGCGCGCCGGCCAGCCCGGTGGGCAGCACCACCGCCAACGCACCAAACACATACAGCAAGGAGTTCACGCTGAGATCGAGGAAAGCGGGCGAAGTGAGCACCGAAAGGTAATTTGCCAGACCCACACCCGACACGACTTCATAGAGGCGCGTGCGGTGGACGCTCAGCCAGAACACCACCGCGGTGGGATAGAGCGTGACGGCCAGAAGCACCGCCACTGCAGGCGCGAACCAGGCAAAGCGCGCCCAGAAGCGGTTGTGCTGGGGGTCTTCCTGCATTGCAGCCCCGACAGAGGCAGGCGAAATAGCATTCATGTTTAACGACTATTTTTAGAACACAGTTCCAATGTATTTCAAATAAATCATCAAACAATCATGGAAAACCCTAATTATTTTGTATTTTTAGTTAAATATAATAGAACAATGTTCTAGAAATGGAGGTTCTCGTGGCTACTAATGACATGCTCGAGCGCGTGCTGGACATCCTCACTTTGCTCGCCGATCATCCCCAGGGTTTGCCGATCAGCGACATTTCTCGGCAGCTGGAACTGCCCAAAAGCGCCGTGCACCGGCTTCTATCAGTCTTGGTGAGTAAAGGACTGGCCGGCCAGGATGAATACAGCCAGCGTTACCGCATGACCGTGAAGCTGGCCGCCATCGGTTTTCGTTTTTTGGCAGCATCGGGCATCACGGAAATCTGCCAGCCATCACTGGACCGGCTCGCCATCCGTACCGGTGAACTGGCGCGCCTTGCCTTGGTCGAACACGATTCGCTGATCTGGATTGCCAAGGCGCAAGGTTCGTTTTCAGGACTGCGTTACGATCCGGACATGGGGCAGCCCGTGGTGCTTCATGCCACATCGACAGGCAAAGCCTGGCTTGCGACCTTGGATGAAGCGCAGGCTGTCGCCCTCGTCAAGGCGCGCGGTTTTGTCGTACCTTCCCGGTTCGGCCGGCCCGTCGTCCACGATGAAGCCAGCCTCCTGGCCGAACTCAAGCTCACGCGCGAGCGCGGTTACGGCACATCCATCGAGGAGAGTGAGCCCGGCACGTGTGCGGTGGGCTGCGTCATCATCGACCCTCAAAGCAGGCGCGCGATTGGCACGGTCAGCGTGGCCGGACCGGTGGCCAGACTCTCCTCGGCACGTATTGCCGAGGTTGCACCCGACCTGAAGGCCACTGCGGCAGAAATCGCCGACCTCTGGCCAAGCCGCAAGGTCATGGAGGCCACCATGGGGCTGAACCCGCTGAAGGGTTCCAATGGTTGAGTGTGATTCCGAGGAGCCTTGGCCCATGAATGTGGCCATCCGCGCCATCCTCGGGCACGAGCTTGCGCTCGCGCGTCGCACGCATGGTTTGGTGAGCGCCCAAACACTCGACAGCCTGGCAAGCTTTTCGGACGCTTACCTGTTGCAGGAGAGCGTCCGCAATGAACTCGGCGCAAGGGTTGTCGGCTGGAAACTGGCAGCGCCGTCGTCCGGGGTGATTTCGGCACCGCTCCTGGACATGGCCTGCGTGGCCGCCGATTCCGTCCATTCGGACACTGCGGTGCTGCGCGAAGCGGTGCCCACAACATCAGAGGAACAAAACCATGTTGGCAGGTGAAGGCGCAGTTGCGATTTGGAACGACATCGCCGAGGCGGGCCGGGCTGAGTTTTATGCGTGGCATCTGCAGGAGCACATGCCGGAGCGGGTTGGCATACCGGGTTTTGTCAGAGGGCGCCGCTATCGGGCAGCCGATAGCGCGACTCAGCCGGAGTTTTTCACCTTGTACGAAACCACGAGCTTCCAGGTGATCCAGGGCACCGACTATCTCTCCCGCTTGAACGAACCGTCCGATTGGACACGCACGGCGACCTCCCATTTCCTATTCACCACCCGCTCGCTCACGCGCGTTGTCGCCAGTCACGGCGTCGGCTCGGGCGGCGCAATGCTGACTCTGCGCTTCGACATCGCGGACGAGTCCGTGCGGGCCTCGGTACCGCAGATCACCTCGGTGCTGGAGCGAGCTGCACGGTGGCCGCGGATCAGCGGCGCGCACCTGCTGGCAGCCGATGCCAGCGTGTCGGGCAAGCCCACGGCTGAAAGCAAGGACCGCAAGGACATTCTGGCGCCGGCTCGCTGGGTGGTGCTGCTGGAAGGCTGCGACGTCGACGCGTTTGGCACGGCCCTTGTCGCACTGCATGAGTTCGCTGAACTTCGAGACGCCGCACAGGGCCGCTACCTGCATGAATACACGAGGTTGAAGACCGCCTGGCAGGTGGGATAACGAAACTGAAATTCCATTTACCCAGTCGGCGTATATGGCCGCAACGGTGCAACGCCATGCAATCGGCTTCGTGCAACACCAATATCTTTCAGAACAAGGAGACATCAAATGGCATCCGTCAATATTCAAGACGCAAGAAAGTCCTTCGGGACCACACCCATCATCCGGGGTGTCAGCATTGACATTCGCAATGGTGAATTTGTCGTGCTGGTGGGCCCATCGGGCTGCGGCAAATCCACGCTGCTGCGCATGATTGCAGGACTGGAGAGCATCGACGCCGGCGAGATCCGCATCGGCGACCGCCGGGTCAACGGTCTTCTCCCCAAGGAGCGGGACATTGCCATGGTGTTCCAGAACTACGCGCTCTATCCGCACCTCACAGTAGCTGAGAACCTTGCTTTTTCACTGAAACTGAGCCGTGCGCCGCAGACCGAGATCGACGAGGGCGTGGCGCGCGCAGCCAAGATCCTGGGGCTTGAGCCGCTGCTGAAGCGCAGGCCCAAGGAGCTCTCAGGCGGTCAGCGCCAACGCGTCGCCATGGGCCGGGCCATCGTGCGAAACCCGCAGGTCTTCCTGTTCGACGAACCGCTGTCCAACCTGGACGCCAAGCTGCGCGTGGCGATGCGTGCCGAGATCCGTGAGCTGCATCAGCGGTTGAAGGCCACCACCATCTACGTCACGCACGATCAAATCGAGGCGATGACGATGGCCGACAAGATCGTGGTCATGCACGATGGCGTCGTGGAACAGGTGGGAGCGCCGCTGGAACTGTTCGACCGGCCACGAAACGTTTTCGTGGCGGCCTTCATCGGTTCGCCGTCGATGAACCTGCTGCCCGTCAAGGTCAACAGCCAAGGTGTCGTGGACAACGCGGGCAACCACTGGGCCGTGCCCGGCGTGCCTGGCACAAGCGGCGAGGCCCTCACGCTCGGCGTGCGACCCGAGCACCTGCGGCTAGATCCGTCCGGCGTTCAAGCGCGTGTGGTGGTGGTCGAGTCCACCGGCTCAGAAACGCACCTTGTGGTCGACGCTGCCGGAACCAAGCTGACCTGCGTGCTGCGCGAACGGGTCAATGTACGTCCCGGCGACCACGTTCGCCTAGGATCGGACAGCGCTCATTTACACCTGTTCCGCGCGGATTCGGGGGAGCGGATCGAGCAGATGCACTGACGCCATGAGCCGCTCCTCGGGGTTAAGCTGCGGGCTGTAGCTGGGCAGGTAAAACAAATCAATCTGATCTTGTCTTTCTGCCACCCACGCCTTCACCGGTTTGCTGTGATGTACCCGCAGGTTGTCCAGAATCCGGAAGATTTTTTTGCCTGCTTATTTGGTCAAAGCTTGCAAGAATTCGATGAGCTTGTCGGCATCGAACGCCTCGTCAATGATCATCCCTCGCGCCGATACTTGGTTGGTCGCCGTGGCGATCATGGAAAGCTTTTGGCGGATGCCACCGACCGCCATCGCCACAGGTGTCTTGCCCGCTGGCGCGAAACTTCTGCCACGCACATCCGTGTTGACCAACGCAGTTTCCTCTCCCCCATGGATTTCGGCTCCTTCTCACCTGGCGCATTGTTCAATGGCGGGGTACTCACCCTCCAGCCAAGCTTGTACCGCAGCGGGGCTTTGTTCATAGGCTCGCTCGATCGGCTTTTGCGGTGTAAAGCCCCAACGGGTGAGGTACTTGTCGATGCTGCGCACTTGCAGCTGGATGCCAAATTCTGGCTCGATAGGTTGTCCCACTGCGGCGCGGCTCCACAAGCTGAAATCCATCTTGAGTTGCTCGGGGCGTTTGTCGATGATCAAGCGCTGGATAGTGTCTTCTTGCACCTGACTGAGCATTCGACCATCGCCTCTGGCGCGCCCGCGCAAGCCCGGTCGGATCGCACTGCAGCCGCGTACATCAAACAAGTCGATAGCAGTACGCACTGTCGGGTAGCTCAGTCCCGTCATCGCCACAATTCTCATCATCCACCAGTTACCTGGTCGGCGGACTCAATTGCCCCCGCCAGGACGCAACCGTCTCCTTGATGATGCCGGATACGATTCGGTCGGCCTGAGTGGTGTGTCCCTGCCTGGGCATGGCCAATGTGACGTACCGCTTCAGGTCGGGGCTGACGACCTTTGCAGCCTGAAGTAGCCCCGCTCGCAGTTCAGCATCTACAGAAAATGGCCCCAACAGGGCATACAGATGCGGGTTGGCGGCAATGACTTCTTTTTGAACCCGGAGTGAATCAGCTTCAACTTCCGCCGTCAGCTGAAACCCTTTGCTGCGGGCTGTTTCGTCGAGCACCGACCGCCAGTGGGATGGCCGCCGTGGCAGCACCAGGGGCAATCCTTCCAGCCGTTTGAAGTCAATCGTGTCCGCAGCCGTCAGTGGCAGGCCGGGGCTGGAAACAAGGTAGGTGTTTGCCGTCGCCAGCAGCGTCTCGTCTTGTCCGTTGGGCTTCTCGAACCGGAAAAGAATGGCCAGGTCCACGCTGCCCGTGTCAAGCAGTGTGTCAAGTTCCCCACCTTGCCCTTCCCGGATGTTGAGCTGAATTTTGGGGTACTGGGCGTGCAGGCGCTTGAAGACCTGGGTCATCAACGGGTGTGCGGCCGAAGGAAGGATGCCAACTTTCACCTGCCCCATGGGTACTTTTGAAGATTGCTTGATGTCGGCGAAAAAAACCTCGCTCTCCCGGACCCACTGCCTCGCACGCTTCTCTACGAATTCACCAAACTCGGTAAGAACAACGCCCCGCCCCGTGCGCCGGAAGAGCGGGCTGCCGCACTGCTTTTCCAGATCGCTGATTTGACGGCTGATGTGGGACTGCACCGTCTGTCGCTCAGCGGCCACCCTGGACAGGCTGCCCATTTCCGCCACTTCCAGAAAAAGTCGGAAGTCGTTGATGTGCATTCAATTCTCCGGTTATGCCAATTTAAGCAAATCTGAAATCTTTATCTGCATTCTATGCAGATACCTAAAGAATTCCTAGACTCTCACCTGTTGAACAAATGCATCGATTGGCGGTGCAGTTTTATGAAGGAAAAAGTATGCGTTTTGTAAGCTTTGAGTTTCAGGGTCAACCGACCTACGGACTCTGGAAGGCTGAGGGTTCCTGGCTTCAGGTGCCGGCGGATTTTGAGGCCCGGTATCCGGATCTCAAATCCGTCATCGCGGCGGGCAAGCTTGAAGAGCTGGAAGTTGTAACCCAGAAAAGTGGCACGTTGCAGACCGCCCAGACAGCTCGCCTGCTGCCCGTGATTCCCAATCCTGGCAAGGTGTTTTGTGTGGGTCTGAATTACAAGACGCACGTTGCAGAAACAAAACGCGCTGACAGCGAATACCCGTCGATCTTCACGCGATTTGCGGACAGCTTGTCCGCGCACAACGCCGCGCTGCCGCACCCCAAAGAAACGACGCGCTTCGATTTTGAGGGCGAATTGGCGGTCATCATTGGCAAGGGCGGCAGAAACATCGCACAAGCAGATGCTTTCCAACACATCGCAGGTTACGCCTGCTTCAATGACGCAACAGCACGAGACTGGCAGCGCCACACCCACCAATGGACGCCAGGGAAAAACTTCCCGCTGACTGGCCCTTTCGGCCCCTTCATGGCGACCCGCAAGGCCATACCCGATGTGAACAGCCTGACCCTGGAAACGCGCCTGAATGGCACGGTCATGCAGCGTGCGCCGTTGTCTGACCTGATCTTCACGCTGCCCGTGATCATCGAGTACCTGTCGGGCTTTACCCCTTTGTCCCCCGGAGATGTCATCGCCACTGGCACGCCAGGTGGTGTGGGTGATCGCCGGGTGCCGCCGGTCTACATGAAGGCAGGCGACGTGATTGAGGTCGAAATCACGGGCCTTGGTGCCTTGCGCAATGTCGTGTCCAACGCAGCCTGAAGAGATATTCAAATGACAAAACTCAATAACTCGCTGCGGATCGCAGTGGATATCGGCGGCACGTTCACCGACCTTGCCTGCTTTGACGAGGCCACCGGACAGATCTCCTTTGGCAAAGCGCTCTCGACCCACGGCGAACTCGTGAGCGGGATTCAAAACACGCTGGATGGCGCGGGCGTTGACCTGACCAACGGCTACCTGTTTCTGCATGGTTCAACGATTGCCATCAATACCCTGTTGGAGCGCAGTGGTGCCAAGACGGCACTGCTGATCACCGAGGGCTTTCGTGACATTTATGAAATCGGACGGGTCAACCGGCCGGACGCCTACAACCTGTTCTTCTCCAAGCATGTGCCTTTGGTACCACGGTCGCTTCGCTTTGAAGTGTCAGAACGCTTGCGCGCCGACGGCTCTTTGCACAAACCGCTGGACGAGAAGGCGGTGCGTGAGCTGGCGCGCGAATTGAAAGCCCAGCAGGTTGAGGCCGTTGCAGTGTTGCTGTTGCATTCCTATCGCAACCCCGACCACGAGCGCCGGGTCAAGGCGATTTTGCAAGAAGAGATTCCTGGCGCATTTGTCACAGCGTCGCATGAGCTTTCACAGGAATACCGTGAATTCGAACGGGTGTCCACCGCGGTTGCGAATTCCTATGTGGGGCCGCGCGTGTCTGAGTACCTCGGCGAGCTTGAGCAGCACCTGGGTGACAAAGGCTTCAAGGGCGATTTCTACGCAGTGCAGTCCACTGGCGGGTTGTTTCCCGTAGAGCATGCGCGCCGCGACTGCGTTCGCATGCTGGAGTCAGGCCCCGCAGCGGGTGTGATTGGTGCTCAGGCCATCTGCGCACAACTGGGCATGCCGGATTCGATTGCCTTTGACATGGGTGGCACAACGGCCAAGGCGGGTGTCATCAGTGAAGGCCGACCACTGACAACGGGCAGCGCCCTCATCGGCGGCTATGAGAAAGCCCTTCCCATCCAGATTCCCATGATGGACATCTTCGAGGTGGGAACCGGCGGTGGCTCGATTGCCCGTCTTGAGCTTGGCAACTCCCTGCGCGTAGGTCCCCGCTCCGCCGGCAGCATGCCCGGCCCGGTGTGTTACGGCCGGGGCGGCACCGAACCCACCGTGACCGATGCCAACCTGATACTGGGCCGTCTGGATGAACACAATTTTCTGGGCGGTGAAATACCGCTTTACCTGGACCGTGCCACGCAGGCCATGGCAGAGAAAGTTGCCAAACCGCTGGGGCTGGACGCCACCAGGGCGGCAGACGGCATCCTGCGGATCGCGGTGACCCAGATGTCCCATGCCGTGAAGGCGGTGACGACCGAACGGGGCCTTGACGCGGGAAGTTTCACGATGGTGGTTTATGGCGGTGCCGGGCCGTTGCACGCCTCCGCCATTGCGCGGGAGCTCGGGATCCGAAAAGTCCTGATCCCGCATGCACCCGGCTATTTTTCTGCCTACGGCATGTTGTTCAGTGACTTGCGCTACGACTACGTTCGCTCGGTATTTCGTCACCTGGATGGCCTTTCATTTGACGAAATCGAAGCGATCTACAAGGAGATGGAAGACGAAGGGCGCGCAGCCATCGGTGCGTCCCAGATTCGCCCGGAGGAGATGGTCTTTGAGCGCGCAGGTGATATGCGCTACGTGGGTCAGGAACATGCGGTGACGGTTGACTTGCCTCACAAATTCTTTGTCAAGAAGGACCATGCAGCGATCAAGACCCATTTCGATGAGGTGCACAAGATTCGCTACGGCACGTCTGCACCCAAGGAGGCCGCAGATATCGTCAGCTTGCGCGTGACGGTACTCGGACGCATGAAGAAGCCCCCGCGCAATACCGTCGAGAAGGGTGGGGAACAACCGGATGACTCTGCTTTGCGCACGCACAAGCCCGTCTACTTCCGCAGTGCAGGCCAATTCGTATCTTCCGCCGTTTACAAGCGCGACCTGCTCAAGAGCGGGAATGTATTTACCGGCCCGGCACTGGTCGAAGAGCACGCCTCCACAACAGTGGTGCAACCGGGTGACACCGTGACCGTCGACCTTTACGGCAACCTTCAAATTTCTATCGGGAGTGACCGCGCATGACCACCACGCAAACACAAAACACCACCGGCAACCTGGTGGATCCCGTCATCGTCGAGATTATTCGCAACGGCCTTTTCGCCGTGACCGAAGAGATGAAGACGAACCTGATGCGCACCGCCTACAACCTCATCATTTATGAGGCACTGGATTTCACCGTAGGGCTGTTCACACGGGAGGGTGATACGGTGTCCATCGGCTTGGGCTTGCCGATGTTCATTCGTGGCATGTCAGAAACGGTGAAGTCCAAGATTCGCCATTTCGGTTACGAGAACATTGGCCCCGGCGACATCCTCGTGACCAATGATGCCTACACCACGGGCAGTCACCTGAACCACTTCACGTTCACCATGCCGGTGTTTCATGAAGGCGAATTGATCGGGTTCACCTGTTGCATGGCCCACTGGCTGGACGTGGGCGGCAGCCTGGGACAGATCACCACGGACATTTATTCCGAAGGCATCCAGATTCCCATCGTTAAATACCAAACCGCAGGCAAGGTCAACCAGGACCTGCTGGACATCATTGCCATGAATGTGCGGATGCCTGAGCGGGCACTCGGTGACCTGCGCGCCCAGATCACCGCCATCACGACCGGCGAACGCCGCTTTCTGGAGCTGGTTCAGCGCTACGGCAATACGGAGGTTCAGGCATCTATCCAGCAAATCATGGATCAGTCTGAGGCGGTGGCACGCCAGAACACCGTATCGATTCCTGATGGCATCTATGAGGCCGAATCTTTCATGGACGACGACGGTCTGGAGATCGGCAAGCGCATACCCATTCGCGTGAAGGTCATCGTCATGGGCGACGAGATGACGGTAGACCTGTCGGACGTGAGCAAGCAGGTCAAGGGCTTCTACAACTCGGGCTTCACCACGGGCATTGGGTGCGCACAGGTGGCCTACAAGTGTTTGACAACGCCTACGGACTACCCGGTTAACGACGGCAGCTTTCGGTCGCTCAAGGTCATCATGCCGATGGGCACGGTGATCAGTGCGGAACGCCCCTACCCCATGCGGGTATGGATGACGTTCCCGATGACAGTGATCGACACCATCTTCAAAGCATTGGCACCTGCCATTCCGGACCGCGCCATTGCCGGTCACCATGCCGACCTGGTATTCCCCAACATTCACGGCATCTCACCGGAGGACGGACGATTGTTCATTGTCGGCATCGGCCCGCTAGGGGGCGGCTGGGGTGCAAAATCACGCGAAGACGGCGTGTCTGTCACGGTGTGTATTAATGACGGCGACACCCACAATAGCCCGACGGAACAACTCGAAGCGAAGTACCCGGTCTTGGTGGAAAGCTACAAAATTCGGCAAGACAGTGGCGGCGCCGGGGAGTTCCGCGGTGGTCTGGGTGCCGAGATGGTGGTACAGGCCCTGTCCCCGTTTTCGGTCACCACACGTATTGACCGCATGCACTGCAAGCCCTGGGGCCTGGAAGGCGGTGGTGAGGCAGCCGGAAACGGCATAGCCATCCGGCGCAAGACGGGGTGGCAGACGGACCTGCCGAACGCCAAGATTTTCAATGTGCGACTGGAGCGGGGCGACGCCTACAAGATGCTCTCTGGCGGTGGTGGTGGATTTGGTAATCCGTTCAAACGCGACGCCGCCAAGGTGGCTGAAGATGTGCGCGAAGGTTATGTCAGTCGAGAAGCCGCAGAGTCACTCTATGGCGTGGTGCTGGACGACAACTTCCACGTCAAGCTGCCAGAAACTGAAACGCTGCGCGCGTCGGCCCGTGCTTGATCTTCTTGCCATGACGACGCCCCGGCAGCAAGCAGTCTATCTGTCTGATCTGTGGCACCGACTGGCAGCCCAGCACATTGCGCTGGGATGTTCATGCAGCATGAGTGGCATGAGTGTCACGCTGGAGGACTTCGAGCATGACATTGCCGACTACCTTTGGGCCGAGAGCGAACGTTTGGGACAAACTGAAGTCGAGAGCTTCCTGCTCAAGCCCGGCCCCATAGCGTCACAAGACCAGGCCGTGCGCGGCATCTTGAAGCGCCTGCAGTCGCAAGAGACAAGTGATGCGGTTGCTGACTGGTTGCTGCCACGCATGACCAAGACCATCGAGTCCTACGCCAAGCTGCACAGCCCATCACCAGACGCGCCGTTGCGGGGAGGCTCGGGGGCCTGGCGCAAAGGCTATCGCGACTGAATCGAAATGACTCAAGCTACCCATTTTCAGGAAATTCACATGAATTCAATTTTTAGACAAGTGATTGCTGTGGCCGCCATAGCTGCCGCCGGAATCGTCGCGGCACAGGGAAAGTTCCCTGACGGCCCGATCAAAATGATCGTGCCCTTTGCACCTGGAGGAGGTGTTGACAGCGCAGCCCGCTTGATTGCCAAGCAGATGCAAACCAATTTGAATGTCCCTGTCGTTGTTGAAAACCGCGCTGGTGCCAACGGATCGATTGGCGGAAAGGCTGTTCAGACTGCGCCCGCAGATGGCATGACGATTCTGTTTTCGGCATCAACCCACGTGCTCGCCAAACAGGTCATGGCCACGCCACCGTATGACCCGTTGACAGACTTCTCTGCGGTGGCCCGGGTTGGCGAAGCCCCTTTGCTGATGGTCATTTCGCCCAACTTGCCGCAAAACAAAATTAAAGAGGTCGTGGATGCCGCCAAGCAAAACCCGGAAAAATGGACGGCCGGCCTGCCCGCGCTTGGCGCGGCAGCCCATTTGGGAACCCTCATGCTGGCCCAGCAAGGCGGGCTCAATCTGACGACCAGCGTCTACAAAGGCACAGCACCAGCGCTGACCGATGTTGCCGGGGGCCACACCCAGATACTGATAGATTCCATCATTTCGCTCCAGTCCATGGCTAAAAGCGGCAGGGTCAAACCCATCATCGTGACGTCCAAAAAACGCAGCGCCGTGATGCCCAACGTGCCAACTGCCGCAGAAAGCGGTTTCCCGAAATTTGTGACCGAGTCCTGGTACGGAATCTGGGCACCCAAAGGCACGTCGGAGGATCGGATTCAGATCTTGCACAAAGCTGCGAACGAGGCGGTGCAGCAACTCGGAAAAGCGCGCGCATTTGAACCCCTGGGTATTGACCCGGTTGTCGAGACCATTGAGGAGTCTCGCAAGTACATGCAAAGCTACGTCGCAGAAAGCGCCGAGCTCCTAAAGAGTGCCGGGTTCAAGCCAGAATAGTGATGACTCCAACTCCAGATTCAGCTCCAGCTCCAGCTCGCCGCACTCTTTGCAAGTGAATCGCCCCGGAATGTGAGGAGCCTCCAGACTTTGAAAAGATGGCGTCACGAGTAGGACCTCCAATCGGTTTTCCTCCAAAGTGCGTGAACGTTCTGTACGCAGGGTGCAGGATTACCGTGGCACTACGGACCGGGTCAAATCGGCAGTTCAAAACAGATCGCCTCAAACGGCTTGTACAAACCAGAAATGATTCACTGCCGTGCTCCCTGGAAGACGAAGGCGTCAGTGGAACTGGCTATTTTTGAATGGGTGTCCTGGTTCAGCCACGACCGACTGCTGGATTCGATTGGGTCTATTCCATCGGTCGGGGCTGAGGCAAGACACCAGAGTCTGCCCCTCTGGTTGGCGCAACGGCATCTGGCGCTACAGCGTCGGCAATGAAATGAGCATCAAGAAATAGCCGAGGCGACAGCGCCTCAGCCGCGAGCGGGGTCAGCCGGACTTGGCTTCGCTTGGGCGCAGCCATAGGCTGCACGTTGCCGCACAGCCCGCCAGTGCCAAGACAATCACCGCGCCTGAGGGCAGGTCAAACAGGGCAGACATTGCCAAGCCCAGGCCATAACCTGATGTCCCAATGGCGTAGCCCACCCAATGGC
>JANYCG010000083.1 GCA_025360385.1 Burkholderiales bacterium
CCGGCCTTCTTTTGCCAGTCGGCCAGCATGATGGTGCCCACCTGCTTCATGTCGGCAGTGAGTTTGGCACTGGGTTGCAGGATCTTCATGCCTTTGTCGGCCAAGGCCTTTTTGTACCACTCGTTTTTTTCTTCACTGACCTTCCAGCCCCGGGCTTCGGCTTCAGCGGCGGATTTGAGCAAGCTGGCTTGCGTGCCGGCATCGAGCGCATCAAATGATTTTTTGTTCACGATGACGGCGTTTTTGGGCAACCAGGCCTGGGTATCGTAAAAATATTTCAGGCTCTCATAGGTTTTGCTGTCGTAACCTGTGGAACCCGAACTCATGTAACTTTCGACCACGCCAGTGGCCAGCGCCTGGCTGAGTTCAGCCGCCTGAATGGTGACGGGCTGCGCACCGATCAGTTCGGCAATTTTGGCGGTGGCTGGGCTGTAGGCGCGCCACTTGATACCACGCAGGTCAGCGACCGAAGTAATCTCCTTTTTGCTGTAGATGCCCTGCGGCGGCCAGGCCACGGCGTACAGCAGCTTCATGCCCTGGTTGCCCAGCAGTTTGTCCAGCACGGGTTTTTGGGCCTCGTAAAGGCGTTTTGAATCGGCGTAAGAGCTTGCAAGAAAGGGCAGGCCATCGGCGCCGAAAACCGGGTTTTCATTTTCGAAATTGGCCAGCAGAATTTCACCTAAAGGTGCCTGCCCGCCCTGCACAGCGCGCTTGATTTCATTGGCCTTGAAAAGAGACGCGTTGGCATGCACGGTAATTTTGAGCTTGCCCGCCGTCGCTTTGTCGACGTCACTGGCAAACTGGATCAGGTTTTCGCTGTGAAAGTTGGTGGCAGCGTAGGCTGCCGGCAAGTCCCATTTGGTTTGGGCCGCGGCGCTGCCAGCCGCCAGGGCCAACATCAGACCGGCAAGGCTTGCCACGGCAGGGGCAGTCAGGGTAAACAGGCGACGTTTCATAAAAACTCCGAAAGTTGGGATGGCTAAGTGGATGGGTGAATGTAAGACGCTTTCAACAATGGAGGGTCGGTGTTTTCCCTAAATGTCAACAAATTGTTGATAAATTGTTATCGTACTGCCTACAATCCACCCATGCAACAAAGATGCCAACCCGCAGCTGAGTGATGGCGAAAAAAGCAGCCACCCGCTTTGATGCGCCCGCACCGCTCAGTGCGGCCAAACCCGCGCCTGTCCCCGCCCTCATTGTGTCGTCGGCTCACCTGGTGTCGCCCCGCAGCTCGGAGATGAGCGAGTTTGAGTTTGGCCTCATCGTGGCAGGCAACGCGTTTCATCGCTGGATTGCGCACTGCATGAGTGCGGCCGGCCTGAAGGACCTCACGCCGCTGGACGTGCTGGTGCTGCACCACGTCACCCACCGCGCCCGCAACAAACGCTTGGCGGACATCTGCTTCATCATGAATGTGGAAGACACCCACCTCATCAACTACTCGCTCAAAAAGTTGCAAAACCTGGGCGTGGTGGCGTCCAGCAAAAGTGGCAAAGACGTGACCTATGCCTCGACGGATCTGGGGCGTGTGCATGTCGACCGCTATCGCGCCATCCGCGAATCCTGCTTGATTGACGCATTGAACGCCGATGACGGCCTGAATCGCGACATTGGCGAGCTGGCCCGTTTGCTGCGCCTGTTGTCCGGCATTTATGACCAGGCGGCCCGCTCCGCAGCTTCGTTATGAGCGCGCGAAATCTCCGCTGGCAGTTCTGGATCGACCGGGGCGGCACATTCACTGACGTGGTGGGCAAACGCCCCAACGCGGATGGCACATTCACGTTAGTGACGCACAAGCTGCTGTCTGAAAACTCCGAGCAGTACCAGGACGCAGCCGTGGCGGGCATTCGCCATCTGTTGGGCTTGAAGGCGGGTGAACCTGTGACACCCGACCGGGTCGAGTGCGTGAAGATGGGCACCACGGTGGCCACCAACGCACTGCTGGAGCGCAAAGGTGAGCCCACCTTGCTGGTGACCACGCGCGGCTTCAGGGATGCGCTGCGCATTGCCTATCAAAACCGTCCACGTTTGTTTGACCGCCACATCGTGCTGCCTGAACTGTTGTACTGTGCCGTGGTGGAGGCACAGGAGCGCATGGGGGCACATGGCGACGTGATCGAACCGCTGAATGAATTGCTCTTAAAAGAGGAGCTAACTATTCAATATACAAAGGGACTTAGAAGTGTTTCTATTGTTTTTATGCACGGATACCGCTATGTGGCGCATGAAAAGGCCGCGCGACGAATAGCTGCTGAGCTTGGTTTTACCCAGATCAGCACCTCGCATGAAACCAGCCCGATGATGAAGTTTGTCAGCCGGGGGGACACCACGGTGGTGGACGCTTATTTGTCGCCGATATTGCGCCGCTATGTGGAGCAGGTGGCGGCAGACATGCCGGGCGTGAAGTTGTTTTTCATGCAGTCATCGGGTGGCCTGACGGACGCCCATGCGTTTCAGGGCAAGGACGCGATTTTGAGTGGACCGGCTGGCGGTATCGTCGGCATGGCGCGGACCGCCCAGCTGGCGCATCAACGTGAAGCGGCAGAGCGGGTACACGGCCAAGACACCGCGCATGGACCCGATCCGGTCAAAGTCATTGGTTTTGACATGGGAGGCACCTCGACCGACGTGTCCCACTTCGCCGGCGAGTTCGAGCGCGAGTTCGAGACCCAGGTGGCGGGGGTGCGCATGCGCGCGCCGATGATGAGCATCCACACGGTGGCGGCGGGTGGCGGATCAATTCTGGCGTTTGACGGCGCACGTTTTCGGGTCGGACCGCAAAGTGCCGGAGCCAACCCTGGCCCAGCCAGCTACCGCAGGGGCGGACCGCTGGCGGTGACCGATGCCAACCTGATGGTCGGCAAAGTGCAGCCGCGTTACTTTCCCAAAGTGTTTGGCCCCGAGGGCAACGCGGCGCTGGATGGCACTGTCGTGGGCGCAAAGTTTGCCGCGCTGGCTGCACAAACCGGCGTCTTGGCTGAGGCCTGTGCTGAAGGTTTCATCAACATCGCCGTGCAGCAAATGGCCAATGCCATCAAGAAAATTTCGGTGGCGCGCGGCTACGACGTGACACGTTACACGCTGCAATGTTTTGGCGGCGCGGGCGGACAACACGCTTGCCTGGTGGCGGATGCTTTGGGCATGACGCGCGTGTTTGTGCATCCTTTGGCGGGGGTGCTCAGCGCCTACGGCATGGGATTGGCAGACCAGGCGGTGATCAAGGAGCAAGCCGTGGAGCTCAAGTTATCGCCGGATGCCCTGATCGAGGTGGCGGCCGGGCTGGACGCATTGGCGGCTGCCGCTGAAGGGGAACTCCGTCGCCAGCAGGTCGGCACGGGACGCATCACCACCCATCGACGCGTGCATGTGCGTTATGAAGGCAGCGATTCGGCCTTGATCATTCCCTTCGGCAGCCAGGCTGGAATCCAGACTGGATTCGAAGCTGCTTACCGCCAGCGTTTTGCCTTTTTGATGCAGGGTAAAGCCCTGATGGTGGAAGCCGTTTCGGTCGAAGCCGTCATCGCAGGCGACGCACCTGAGGAGCCACGCCATTCGCTGCATCCTGCGCGCGACTTGCAGCAAAGCGGCGCGGTGCGTGAGACCGTTCGCATGTACTCGGGCGGACAGTGGCATGAGGCTTTGCTGGTGGTGCGCGAAGACTTGCAATGCGGCGACGTCATCCCCGGCCCGGCCATCATCGCTGAGAAAAACGCCACCACGGTGGTGGAACCCGGCTGGGCCGCAAATCTTACAGAATATGACCACTTAGTCCTTGTCAGAAGGGAAAAGCGTGCTATTCAATTTGCAGCGGGCACGACGGCAGACCCGGTGTTGCTGGAAGTTTTCAACAACCTGTTCATGAACATTGCAGAGCAGATGGGCTTGCAACTGCAAAACACGGCGCACTCGGTGAACATCAAGGAGCGCCTGGACTTCAGCTGCGCGTTGTTCAACGCTGCGGGCGACCTGATTGCCAATGCGCCGCACATGCCGGTGCACCTGGGGTCGATGGGCGAGAGCATCAAGACGGTCATTCAAGAAAACGCAGGCAGTACCTCTCCTGGTGATGTGTTTGCGCTGAACGACCCTTACCATGGCGGCACTCATTTGCCGGACATCACGGTGATCACACCGGTGTACCTGGCCAACTCCTGCGCGCCAGGGCCGACCTTCTACGTGGGCAGTCGGGGCCACCACGCGGATGTGGGTGGTACCACGCCGGGCTCCATGCCGCCGTTTTCCACTCGCATCGAGGAAGAGGGCGTTCAGATCAACAATGTGAAGTTGGTGGCGAAGGGTGTGTTGCAAGAAGCCAAGATGCTAGCCCTGCTGGGCGGCGGTGATTCCCCAGCCCGCAACCCACAGCAAAACATGGCAGACCTGAAAGCGCAAATTGCCGCCAACGAGAAAGGCGTGCAGGAACTGCGCAAGATGGTGGATCAATTTGGTCTTGAAATCGTGCAGGCCTATATGCGGCATGTGCAAGACAACGCTGAAGAGTCTGTGCGCCGCGCGATATCAAGCATTTCGACGCGTTTGAAAAACGGCCAATTCACTCTGCCGCTGGACAATGGCGCGCAGATTCAGGTGGCCATTCGCATTGATGGCAAAAACCGCAGCGCAGTGGTGGACTTCACTGGCACGTCGCCGCAGCAAACCAACAACTTCAATGCGCCCACGGCGGTGTGCATGGCGGCGGTCTTGTATGTGTTCCGCACATTGGTAAACGACGACATTCCACTCAACGCTGGTTGCCTCAAACCCATCACGGTGATCATTCCGGCTGGCAGCATGCTGAACCCGAACCCGCCTGCTTCCGTGGTCGCGGGCAATGTGGAAACGTCCACCTGCATCACGAATGCCCTGTTTGGCGCACTTGGGGTGATGGCGGCCAGCCAGTGCACCATGAACAATTTCACTTTTGGCAACGCGCGCTACCAGTATTACGAGACCATATCGGGCGGATCCGGCGCTGGCGGTTTGTTTGACAATGCGGGCCGCTTGACGGGCGGGTTCAACGGCACCAGCGTCGTGCAGACCCACATGACCAATTCGCGCCTGACCGACCCCGAGGTGTTCGAATTCCGGTTTCCGGTGCGCCTGGAGAGTTATGAAATCCGTCAAAACTCAGGCGGTGCAGGGCGGTGGCAGGGTGGCAATGGCGGCGTGCGGCGTGTGAGGTTTCTGGAGCCCATGACGGCCAGCATTTTGTCCAACGGCCGCATCGTTCCAGCGTTTGGTCTGGCGGGCGGCGGGCCAGGGGAGTTGGGCATCAACCGAGTGGTTCGTGCCAACGGCGAGGTGCAGACGCTGGGCCATATTGGGCAGCTTGAGATGCAAACTGGCGATATTTTTGAGATTCACACCCCCGGCGCAGGCGGCTTTGGCGCAGCCTGAAGAGGGGCAACAAAACCCGGAAAGTGTGACTTTTTACTGATGTATTTAGAGTTGGAACTCCATAAACTTGAAGCAACAAGTTAAGGAGACTCCCATGTTTTTACTGACCGCCGCCATCGTCATCAGCACCATCATATTTTGCCTGGCACTGGCTGCCAGTTCGTCGGGTGTCAGTTCTGTGAGTTTGCTTGATCCACGTGACAAGCCAGTTGCGCCTGAAGCCATGGCCAGCCTGCAAATGTCTCCAAAGCCGTTTCGGACGACGCATCAAGGTGTGGACACGCAAAATGCGCCGATCGTCTCTGCGGCGGGACTACAGTAGGCGGATTCTTTTCTTCGACCGACTCAGCCCAACCTGAGACCAGGCCCAGGCCAGCTTTGGCTGGACAACAAAAAACTCGCCAAGGCGGGTTTTTTGTTGCATCAACTTTGAAACAGGCGACTGCTTATTTCTTGGCCGCAGCGTCAGTTGGTTTGGCGGTGTCTGCCTTAGCGTCAGCCTTGGCGTCTTTTTTGTCATCTTTCGCCATTGGCTTGGCATCTTTTGCCGCTTTGGCATCCGCCTTGGCTTTTTTGTCGGCTTCTTTTTTGGCTTTTGCTTCATCCGCAGCTTTTGCTTTGGCGTCAGCTTTGGCTTTTTTCTCGGCGTCTTTGGCCGCTTTGGCCTCGTCTGCCTTCATTTTGGCTTCAGCTTTTGGGTCTTTTTTCTCTTCTTTAGCGACTGCGGGCTTCGCTGCAGCAGCAGGTGAAGCGGTCGGCGCAGCAGCAGCCGGTGCAGCAGCAGCCGGTGCAGCAGCGGCTGCGGGTTTGGCTGCGGCGGCAGGTGCAGGCGCGGCGGGTGCAGCAGGCGCTGCAGGTGCGGCAGCAGCGGCGGGTTTGGCAGCGGTGGCGGGGGCAGCCGCGGAAACGCCTTTGAAGCCGGCACCACCCACAGTCAGGCCTTCAGCGGAAAACTTGGCTGCATTGCCTTCGCCAACACCTTTGACGCGGTCAATGAAGTCAGTCCAGTCCTTGAAGTTGCCTTTTTTGCGCTCATCAATGATTTTGGTTGAAATGGCGGGGCCAATGCCCTTGATGCCATCGAGCTCGGCCGCGGTGGCTTTGTTCACATCAACCGCCGCAAAACAGGCTGCCGCGTACAGCATGGCCACAATGGCCAGAATTTTCTTCAACATCACGTATCTCCTCAGGTTAAAACAATCAAGTAAAGATCCCACACCAATTGCCGCAGTTAAAAAACTGGGGCCAAATCCATAACGATGCGCCAGGGCCTGCGGTTGACTTGGCTGGCTGTTTATGCGGGGGCGGGTTGAGTTGTCAGCCTTCAAACCTGGCTTGAGAGCCAGTCGATGTAGTGGCTCACCCCAGTCTGGACGTCTGCAAAAGGGTGCTGGCAGCCCGCTCGGCGAAGTGCGCCGAGATCGGCCTGGGTGTAACACTGGTATTTACCCTTGAGCGCATCGGGAAAGGGCATGTATTCAACCAGGCCAATTTCAATGGCATCGGCCAGGTTCAATGGCGCATCGCCAGCGCGCCGTCGAAATGCATTGACAACCGAGCAGGCCACGTCATTGAAAGGCTGTGCGCGTCCACTGCCCAAATTGAACAACCCGGACTTTTGCGGATGGTCGAAAAACCAAAGCTTGACCGCTACGACATCGTCCACAAAGACAAAATCTCGCAGTTGTTCCCCGGCGGCGTAACCGCCATAGGAGCCAAACAGCTTGACCTTGCCTTCTTTGCTGAACTGATTGAACTGGTGGAACGCGACGCTGGCCATGTGGCCTTTGTGCTGTTCACGGGGCCCATAGACGTTGAAATAGCGAAAGCCCGCGACTTGCTGTTTTGCGCCGGCAAATCCGGCGCCCAGTTCACGACGCAACTTTTGGTCCAGCAGCAGTTTGGAATAACCGTACACATTGAGCGGGCCCTCAAACGCAGGGTCTTCACGAAACGTGCTGCTGCCACCATAGGTTGCCGCCGACGAGGCGTACAGCAGGCGCGTGCCTTGTTGCTGGCAAGCCTGAACCAGCTGCCAGGTCAAACCGTAGTTGTTGCTCATCATGTATTTGCCATCAGCTTCCATGGTGTCGCTGCAAGCGCCTTCATGAAACACGGCTTCGACCCTGCCCGCAGTGCCGAAGGCTCCTTGTGCAAAACGTTCGTAAAACGCATCGACGTCAAGGTAGTCGGCAATTTTTAAATCGGCAAGATTGCGGAATTTGTCGCCTTGGGTCAGGTCGTCGACCGCAATGATGTTGTCAATGCCCCTGGCGTTGAGGCCCTTGATGATGTTGCTGCCGATGAAGCCGGCTGCGCCTGTCACCACGATCTGGGTCATTGCAAAACTCCTTGAACAGAGGCCATCAACTCGGCATAACTGACGGTTGCGGTGCCAAACTTGCCCACGACCAGGCCACCCGCGCGATTCGCCAGCGGCAGAGCCTCGCGCAGGCCCATGCCGGCACCCACAAAGGCCGCCAGCGTGGCGATCACCGTGTCGCCGGCACCGGTGACGTCAAAGACCTCGCGCGCCTGGGCTGCAACATGCAGGTGGCCTTGCGCATCGAACAGGCTCATGCCCTCTTCGCTGCGGGTGAGCAGCACGGCCTGCAAACCAAGCTGGCTGCGCAAGTTTTGGGCGCGAGCTTGCAACTCAGCTTCTGTGTCCCAAGCGCCTATCACTTGTTGCAGCTCATTGCGATTGGGCGTGATCACCGTCGCATTTTTGTAGCGTGAATAGTCGCTGCCCTTGGGGTCGATCAAGATGGGTTTGCCCGCTGCAAGGCTGCTTTCAATCATGTCGCTGACGTGGGCCAAGCCGCCCTTTCCATAGTCTGAAAACAACACCGCATCGTGATTGGGCAGGAGGCGAAGGAAGCTTGCGCTTTGGGACGCCAATATCTCGGTTTTTGGTGTGTTTTCAAAATCAACCCGGATCAACTGCTGCTGGCGGCCAATAACGCGCAGCTTGACTGTAGTTTTGAGCTGGGCGTCGCGGCCAAAATGGGGCTGAATGCCGGTCTTTGCCACCAAGGCTTCGAGCGTACGGCTGGCCTCGTCGTCACCCACCACGGTCAAAAGCGAGGCTTGAGCCCCCAAGGTGACGACGTTGTAGGCCACGTTGGCGGCGGCACCAATGCGTTCTTCTTCCCGGGTGACGCGCACGATCGGCACGGGCGCTTCAGGCGATATTCGGTCTACGGCGCCAAACCAGTAACGGTCCAGCATGGCATCGCCCACCACCAGAATGCGGGATCGGGCGAGGGATTCAAGGGAGATTGGCATGAAGTCCTGCTTTCATAGAGCACCTGGCGACGGATTCATTCGGCCCGCGCTCACAACTCTTCAACCCGGCGCGCAGGATAACTGTCCCAAGTTTGGCAGCCGGGGCATTGCCAGAAGTGTTGCGTCGCTTCAAATCCACAGGCCGCACAGCGGTAGCGCGTCAGTGGTTTAACCGCATGGTCCAGCGCACGTTGCACTTGCGGGTGGAACTGTTCGTGTTCGAGTTTTTCGCCGGCAATCCACTTGGCTGCCGCAACCAAAGAGGGCTGGCGTTCCAGGTGGTGCACATACCAGTCGCGCGCGCTTGGTGTGGGTTTGGGGCTCGCGGCCTCCAGGGTCACGATGGCTTCCAGCACGTCCAGGGACGCAGACTGGGCGTAATTAGCTTGCAGCAAAACCAAGGCTTTATCGACTTGGTCGGTTTGCGCCCCATACAGTGCCAGCGGCGCCGCAAGCAAAGGGATTGCCGCAGGCGACCGGTCTATCGCCTGGGCCAACACGTCAAAGGCTTGCGCAATATGGCCTGTTTGATGGAGCCGACGTGCCAGGTCAATTTGAGGCCGGGGCGCGGCCGGCGCGATGTCAACGGCCTGGCGCAGCAGGGCGAGGGCGGGTGATGCATCGTGCTTGTCCGTCATGGCGTCGGCTTGTTCGCAAAGGTAGTGCGCCATCCGGCCGCAAAAGCTGCCCTGGTTTGACTGTTCCAATTTTTGGGCAATCAACGCCGCCTGGACCCAGTCGCGCGAGCGCTCATAGGTTGCGAGCAACGCCAGACGGGCCTCAGACTCAAACACAGTGCCTTCGAGTTTTTGCAGCGCAACTTCAGCGCGGTCCAGCAGGCCGGCTTTGAGGTAATCCAGCGCCAGCGCGTGTTGCGCCCGGTTCCGGTCGGCTTTGCTTAGGTCGCCACGGGACAGCAAGTGTTCGTGTACCCGCACGGCACGCTCGTATTCGCCACGGCGGCGAAACAGGTTACCCAGCGCAAAATGCAACTCGGACGTGTCGGGGTCGTTTTGCACGGCTTCAATGAAGGCATCAATCGCCTGGTCCTGCTGCTCGTTGAGCAGGAAATTCAGACCCTTGAAATAGGCCTTGGGCGCGCGGCGGTTTTCCAGCCGCATTTGCCGCACGTCTAACCGGGAGGCGAGCCAGCCCAGGCCGAACGTCAGCGGTAAACCCAGCAGCAACCAGCCCAGGTCAAAGTTCATTCAAAACACGCTCGGAGGATTGCCAGGGGGATTTTGCCGGTCCTGTTGTGCCCGTTTTGCCGCTTTGCGGTGTTTCCACCATCGCGGCACCATGGCCAGCACGCCAACGGCCAAGCCCAATGCAAACGCGGACAGAACCACCAGCACCATGGGCATGCGCCAGACTTTGCCAAAGAAAAAATTCAGGCTTGCGTCTTGCTGGTTGTTCAGTGCAAAGGCAAACAGCGTGAAGAAAACTGCGGCACTTGCCAGCCACTTTAAAACTGCCGCCAGTTGTTTCATTACGTCCGCCCGACGACTCAGGCCGTACTGTCAGGCACAACTGCGTTGCTGTGCGAGTCAACGGTTTCACGCAATGCTTTGCCGGGCTTGAAATGGGGCACCCGCTTTTCAGGTATGGCGACACTTTCGCCACTGCGCGGGTTGCGGCCTTGCCGGGGCGGACGCCGGTTGACCGAAAAACTGCCAAAGCCGCGAATCTCGATGCGATGGCCGCGCACCAAGGCGTCGTTCATGGCGTCCAAAATCGCCTTCACAGCAAATTCAGTGTCACGGTGCGTCAATTGGGCAAAACGGCTCGCCAAGGCTTCAACCAAATCAGATCGGGTCATGTGCAGTGACGCTTATAAAACAGGGTTGAAGGGCTTGATGGCCGTAAAAAAAGCGACCGGCGCAATTTCTAGTGCATCCGGTCGCTTGTTCTGCGGACAAAGACTGAAGGTGAACGCGATCAGTTGTTGTTGTCCAGTTTGGCGCGCAACAAAGCGCCCAGACTGGTCGTGCCAGCGTTTTCGCGGGCCGATTGCTGGCTCAAACTGGCCATGGCTTCACTCTGGTCTGCCATGTCCTTTGCTTTGATCGACAACTGGATGTTGCGGGTCTTGCGATCCACATTGACCACCACAGCGGTGACTTCGTCGCCCTCTTTGAGCACGTTGCGGGCATCTTCCACCCGGTCGCGGCTGATTTCGGAGGCGCGCAGGTAACCGATGATGTCTTGTCCCAAGTCAATTTCAGCGCCTTTGGGGTCAACCGTCTTGACCTTGCCGGTGACGACTTGGCCCTTGTCGTTGATCGACACAAAGGTCGTGAACGGGTCGGAGTCGAGTTGTTTGATGCCCAACGAGATGCGCTCGCGGTCCACGTCCACAGCCAACACCAGGGCTTCAACTTCCTGGCCCTTTTTGTAGTTGCGCACAGCCGCTTCGCCAGCTTCGTTCCACGACAGGTCTGACAAATGCACCAAGCCGTCAATGCCAGCCGCCAGGCCGACGAACACGCCGAAGTCGGTGATGGATTTGATGGGGCCTTTGACGCGGTCGCCGCGCTTGGTGTTTTGCGCAAACTCTTGCCATGGGTTGGCCTTGCACTGTTTCATGCCCAGGCTGATGCGGCGTTTGTCTTCGTCGATTTCAAGAACCATCACTTCGACTTCATCACCGAGTGTGACCAGCTTGCTTGGGGCAATGTTCTTGTTGGTCCAGTCCATTTCAGACACATGCACCAAACCTTCGATGCCGGGTTCGAGTTCCACAAACGCGCCGTAGTCGGCGATGTTGGTGATCTTGCCGAACATGCGCGTGCCTTGCGGGTAGCGGCGGTTCACGCCCATCCATGGGTCGTCGCCCATTTGCTTCAGACCCAGCGAGACACGGTTTTTCTCGGTGTCAAACTTCAGGATCTTGGCCGTGATTTCCTGGCCCGCTGTCACCACTTCTGAGGGGTGACGCACACGGCGCCAGGCCATGTCGGTGATATGCAAGAGGCCGTCGATGCCGCCGAGGTCGACAAACGCGCCGTATTCGGTGATGTTCTTGACGACGCCATGAACCACAGAACCTTCTTTGAGGGTCTGCATCAGCTTGGCGCGTTCTTCGCCCATCGACGCTTCGACCACAGCGCGGCGTGACAACACCACGTTGTTGCGCTTGCGGTCCAGCTTGATGACCTTGAATTCCATGGTCTTGTTCTCGTAGGGAGACAGATCCTTGGTAGGACGTGTGTCGACGAGTGAGCCGGGCAGGAAGGCGCGAATGCCGTTGACAAGCACGGTCAGGCCGCCCTTGACTTTGCCGCTGGTGGTGCCGGTGACAAACTCGCCAGATTCCAATGATTTTTCCAGGGACATCCATGACGCGAGGCGCTTGGCGGTGTCGCGGCTGACGATGGTGTCGCCGTAACCGTTTTCCATGGCGACGATGGCCACAGAGACAAATTCACCGACCTGGCATTCAAGTTCGCCTTTGTCGCTTTTGAATTCGGACAAGGGAACATAGGCCTCGGACTTGAGGCCGGCGTTGACCACAACGAAGCTGTGCTCAATGCGCACCACTTCAGCGGTGACGACTTCGCCAATGCGGGTTTCAGAGCGTTTCTGTGATTCTTCAAACAGGTCTGCGAAAGATTCGGACATTTTTTGACGCGTTTAAGCGTGGGGTTAAGTTATTGAACCAGGCAATCGGGCGCTTAAGGGCAGCGCATGGATGACAGTCTGGGCTTTGCATAGGCGGGCAGCCTTTGCGTTTCAGTTTTTAGCCGCGCAGAGAACTTTCAAATGCGCTGAACGGCTGTTTGCTTTGCCACCACGCCAACACGGTCTCGACCGATTTTTCAACCGTCAAATCCGAGTTGTCGAGCAACATTGCATCTGGCGCTGGTTTGAGAGGTGCAACGGGTCGGGACGAGTCCCTTGCGTCGCGCGCTTCCAAATCATCGCGAAGAGACGGGAGTGTAGCCGAAATCCCTTTTGAAATCAACTGTTTATAGCGCCTTTCGGCACGTGTTGATGCACTCGCAGTCAGGTAGACCTTGAGCGGCGCGTCCGCAAAGATGACAGTGCCCATGTCGCGGCCATCGGCCACCAGGCCCGGAAGTTTGCGAAAACTGTGCTGCAAGTCGATCAGCGCCGTACGCACAAGCGGCAGGGCGGATGCATTGGACGCGTTCATGCCGGCCTCTTCAGTGCGTATTGCGTCGCTCACATCCTGCGCATTGACCCAGACGCGGCCATCCGCAAAACGAATGTCGGTTTGCCTGATCAGCCGGGCAATGGCCGCCTCGTTCTCAGCTTTTATTGTCAGGCCAGCCCGTGTCGCCATCAGGCCCGCGATGCGGTACAGAGAGCCGGAATCCAGAAAGTGGTAGCCCAATTGCCGCGCCAACTGCGCTGCCAGTGTCCCTTTGCCTGAGGCCGTAGGCCCGTCAACACAGATGACGGGAATGTTAGACGTGGTGGTTTGTGCGACTGAAAACAGTGCTTCGAAATAGTCAGGAAAGGTTTTGGCCACACATTTCGGATCGTTGATACGCACCGGCAGCCCCGCCGGGTTGAAAGCCGCGAGTGAAAAACACATGGCGATGCGGTGGTCGTCATAGGTGTCAACCGTCGCGGCTTTCCAATCGGAAATCGACGCTGGCGGCGTGACGCAAATGAAGTCGGCACCTTCTTCCACGGTTGCGCCGAACTTGCGAAGTTCACAGGCCATGGCCGCAATGCGGTCGGTCTCTTTGACGCGCCAGCTCGCGATATTACGCAGGGTGGTGGTGCCGTCGGCATACAGGGCCATGACGGCCAGGGTCATCGCCGCATCGGGGATGTGGTTGCAGTCGAGGTCTATCGACCTGAGCGGCCAGCCATCCCCGGCATCGCCTCTGGCAATGTCGAGTGAATTGGCGTGGCCAGTGATGCGCGCGCCCATCCGCTGCGCGGCCTCGACAAATCGGATGTCGCCCTGGATGGAATCGGCGCCTACCCCCGAAATGCTGATGCTTCCTGAGCCTTCGGAGTCATTTGTGCCGTATGTTCCCGTGGTTATTGCGCCTAGTGCTATAAAATAGCTAGCGGAAGAGGCGTCGGCCTCAACATGCAAAACGCCGGGGGAGCGCAGTTTGCAGCCCGCGGGAATGGTAAAGCGCTGCCATCCATCGCGCTGTACCTGAACGCCAAACTGCGCCAGCAAATTCAGCGTGATCTCGATATATGGTTTGGAGATCAACTCGCCCACAACCTCGATCACGATGTTGCGTGACGCCGACGGGCCGCTCTCAGACAGCACTGCCCCGTCGGGGGGCAGCGAGGACATGTCGATGCCGAGCGCGGGGGTTCTGGTTTGGGCCACCAGCGGCAAGGCCATCAGCAAGGCCGTCAGGAACTGGCTGGACATGTCGCCACGGACGCGGATGGGCTGATCCAGTTTCAATGTGGGCCGCCCAATGTGCAGGGGCGGATAACCCGGTTTGCCCAGGTCATCGATCTGGCAGCCCAGTTGGCGCAGGGCGTCGACCAGGTCGCCAATCGGGCGTTCGTGCATGCGGGCCACGCCGTGCAACCTGAAATCGCCGCCCAGCACCGCCAGGGCTGCCGTCAAGGGCCGCATGGCGGTGCCCGCGTTGCCCATGAAGAGTTCGGCCTTTTCGACAGCCAGGTGCCCCGCCAGGCCGTCTATGACGACAGTGGTGCCACTGTGGCGCACGCCACAGCCAAGCTGCCGCAGCGCCACCAGCATGACGCGGGTGTCGTCTGAGTCAAGCAAGTCGTGCAGGGTTGTGCTGCCCTCGCACAAAGCCGACAGAAGCAAGACCCGGTTTGAAATGCTTTTGGAACCAGGCAGGTTCACGCGGCCAGCTGCCCCGGTCAAAGGCGGAATATCCAGAAATTCAGTGGCAAACATGGCAAGCCTAGCAACGCATAGTGCAGGCCGCAGCCTGGATTCAATTAACGCCCGTGTTTGGTCGCGGTCATGGACCAGCCTGCGCGGGCATGGCTGGCCTGGTCAATCAATTCTTCCAGCGCGTCGGCATTGCTGCTGGAAATCATCAGTTCCAGTGTTTCCAGGTGGCGCCTGAAGATTTTGGCCTGACCCAGCAACTCTTCGCGGTTGGAGATCATGATGTCGCGCCAGACTCTGGAGTCACTGGCCGCAATGCGGGTGAAATCCCGAAAACCCGGGCCGGCCAGGCTCAAATATTCTTTGCCCAAGGTTTGCGTGGCGATGGCGTTCATCAGTGCAAATGAAATCAGGTGCGGCAAATGGCTTACTGCGGCAAAGGCGGCGTCATGCGCCTCGGGGGACATTTTTGAGACCCTGCAGCCCAGCGCCGTCCACACGTCCACGGCTTGTTGCGCCTGCAGGGCTAAGGTGCGGTCGATGGGTGTGAGGATCACCTGTTTGCCGGTGAAAAGGTCGGCATCGGCATGTTCTACGCCGGACACTTCCTTGCCGGCGATGGGGTGGGCGGGCACAAAGGAGCCAATTTGCTCGCGCAGCGCACGCCTGCCGGCGTCGATCACCTCCCGTTTGGTGGAGCCGACGTCCATGATCAGCATGTTGGGCGTGACCAGATGTTTGATGGATTTGAAGGTGGCTTCGGTCGCCGCGACTGGCACCGCCACCAGAACGATGTCTGCGCCCGACACCGCCAGCAGGGCGGACGGCGCTTCCACGTCAATCACGCCCATGCTTCGCGCTCGCTCGGTGGTGGAGGGTGATTTGCTGTAACCCACCACACGTTTGACCAGGCCCGCCCGCTTGAGCGCCAGAGCAAACGAGCCACCCATCAAACCACAGCCAATCAGGCCCAGTTGTTCAAACATGCGCAGGCCTTGTGGTCATGATTCGCTGATGGGATAGGTGCCCAGGACTTTGAAATACGCACACAACTTTTGCAAATCAGCCAGCGTGGCGGCAATATGCGCTTGTGACGGATGGCCCTGGATGTCGATGTAAAAGTAATACTCCCACTGGCCCGTGCGGGCTGGGCGGGACTCAAAACGGGTCATCGATACACCGTGCGTCTTGAGTGGCACCAGCAAGTCGTGCACGGCGCCGGGCTGATTCTGCACCGACACGACCAGGCTGGTGCAGTCCTTGCCGGTGGGGGCGGGCGTGGCCAGGGTTTCGGGCAGGCAGATCACGGCAAAACGGGTGCGGTTGTGCGCGTCATCTTGTACTGCATGGGCCACGATCTGCAAACCAAACTGGGTGGCGGCACGGTCGCTGGCCAGAGCCGCCCAGTTTGGGATGGTGGCGGCCAGCCGCGCGCCTTCGGCGTTGCTGGAGACGGCCCGCCGCTCGGCCTTGGGCAAGTGGCGGCTCAGCCAGTTCTGGCACTGGGCCAGCGCCTGCGGGTGCGCCAGCACCACCTCGATGTCGTCCAGTGACTTGGAGAGGCGCAGAAGGTTGTGGCGCACCATCAGGCTGACCTCGCCCACCATGTGCGCAGGGGTGCGCAAAAACAGGTCGAGCGAGCGCGTGACCACACCTTCAGAAGAGCTTTCAACGCCCACCACGCCAAACTGGGCGCGGCCGGCTTCGGTGGCATGGAAGACCTCGTCAAAATTGGCACAGTGGATGATTTCGACGGCGCTGCCGAAATACTGTAAGGCGGCTTGCTCGCAAAACGTACCGGCAGGGCCCAGCACGGCAACGCGCTGGGGCAGCTCCAGTGCCAGGCAGGCCGACATGACCTCACGCCAAATGGCCTCAAGGTGCTCAGCCTTCAGCGGCCCCAGGTTGGCTTTTTGTATTTTTTCAATCACCTGGGCCACACGGTCGGGGCGGAAAAACGCGGTGCCTTCGAGTTTCTTGATTTCACCGACCTGCTGCGCCACTGTGGCGCGCTGGTTCAGCAGCGCCAGAATTTGTGAATCCAATGAATCGATCCGGACACGCAGGCCTGCCAGGTCAGCATCCACGGCGCTAGGACCTGTCAGGGCAGGTGGGCCTGAAACAGGCGTGGTGGCAGTGTGGGGAGATGGTTTCACGGGTCTAAGAGGTAAAAGTGCCGTATGTTCCCGTGGGATATCAATTGTTAGCTATACTAACTGTAGCGATTGGATGGACTGACACGGTTTTGCACGTGGGCTGGTTAGGTCGTCTGGATGTCATTCCGAGGGGCTTTCATTGGACGTGCCAGTGGATTCGCCAGTGGAGCCGCTGGAAGGTGCCTCGCCGGGGACAGAGTCACCAAACCCATTGGCATCGTTTTCAACAATGCGCTGCAAGCCGCTGAGCTTGGAGCCTTCGTCCAGACCGATCAGCGTCACGCCCTGCGTCGCGCGGCCCATTTCGCGGATCTCACTCACGCGGGTGCGTACCAACACGCCCTTGTCGGTGATGAGCATGATTTCATCGTCAGCATGCACCAGGGTGGCTGCAACGACTTTGCCGTTGCGCTCGGACTGCTGGATCGCGATCATGCCTTTGGTGCCACGACCGTGCCGGGTGTATTCGGTGATGCTGGTGCGTTTGCCAAAACCATTTTGTGTGGCCGTCAGCACACTTTG
>JANYCG010000094.1 GCA_025360385.1 Burkholderiales bacterium
GCGATGAGCTGGGCGATTGATCGGCTCGTGAAACCAGCGCCTTATTGACCATGCGCTCTTTGCTTGACACCAGCATACTGATCGCGCTGCTAGACGCCAGCCACATCCACCACCGCCTGACCGCAAAGTGGCTCCAGGCCAACGGCGGCGCGGGTTGGGCCAGTTGCCCGATCACTTTGAACGGCTGCATCCGCGTGTTGTCGCAGCCGAGCTACCCCAATCGCCAGCCGATGCAGACAATCGTTGAAGGCTTACGCAGCGCCATGCAAAACCCGCTGCACGAGTTTTGGCCAGACAGCGTGAATACCGCCACCACAAAATCCATAGCCTGGTCGCACACCGTGCGCCCAGCACAGCTTACCGACGTGTATCTGCTGGCACTGGCCGTGGCGCACGAGGCCCGTTTTGTGACCCTCGATCAGGGCATCGCGCTGGCCTGCGTGCCGCTGGCGCGGGCGAATCAGTTGGTGGTGTTGGGGATTTGACTGCGCCCTTTGGATTGCACAAACCACTTGGGAAGCTCGGTTTCATTCGGGAATTTCCATTTTGGAATTTTCGAGAGTTCCTAAAATCATGACATCCGCTTGATTGCCGATGCTGCAGGATCAAGCCAACGACGCGCTCAGCGACGCGGCTGTCACCCGGCCTTCGGCCCCTGCTTTTTGCCGCTGCGCCGAACGCCCTGCAGACCCAACCTGGATGGGCGGGCCTTCAAACGCTGAAGCCCAATTTAATTGCAGACATAATTTTTTTGAAAGTATTTATCATTTATCTATTCTTACATTACTTAACTTATTGTTTTATTTATACTTTTTAAATTTTTATCAATTCCAATACAATTCAAATTATGGCACTTGACGCGCTTGCCACATCCATCAAGAGCTTGCTTCCTTCGCGCGGCATGTGGACGGCTTCGCAAATTGGGGCTGCTACGGGCAAAAGTCAGCCTGCGGTATCGCGCGCCCTCTCGCAACTTGCCGCCGACGCTTCGCAAGGCTTATTGGTCACTGGCGCAGCCCGCAGCACGCGTTATGCCCAAGTGCAAACCATTTTCAGCCGCTGGCCGGGGCGGCAGCCGCTGTTTGTGGTCGATGCCACGGGCAACAGCGTGCGCTGGGGCAGCTTGTTTTTGCTGGGCGACAACCATGTGCGTGTGGTGTTCGAGCCAGCGTTTGCAAGTTTCGAGTCCTTGAGCCAAGGCCAATTGCCCTGGTTTTTGCAGAGCCTGCCGCCGCTTGGCTTTTTGGGTCGTTTGCGGGGCCAGCAATTGGGCTATGTCAATGCCAACCCGCAAGCCTGGACATTGCAGGAAACACTGCATGCCATTTTGGCCAGCGAACATGACGCGCCAGGTGCCTTCACACTGGGTGACGAAGTTGGTGAACTGCTGCCTGCAGCGCCGCTTGACGCTGGCCAGCGTGGCGCGCATTACGACACCATCGCAGCCGATGTGACGCAAACCCTGTCCGCCGGTTCTTCGGCAGGTGGCGAACAACCGAAGTTTGTAGCCCACCTCAATGCGCCTGAAGGCTACCAGCGCCTGATCGTCAAGTTTTCACCGCCGCGCGGCACACCCTTTGGGGAGCGCTGGCATGACCTGTTGTGGGCCGAACATATTGCCTCGGAGGTGTTGGAACAGGGCAAGTCAGCACAAGGCGGTGTGAGCGCAGCAAAGTCACGCATCGTTCAGTCCGGGCGGCGCACTTATCTGGAGTCCATCCGTTTTGACCGCGTGGGCATCGCTGGCAAACGCCACGTGTTGCCCTTGTCAGCCTTGCACGCGCCGTTTGTCGGCGGTCCGCAGCAACACTGGGTGGCCAGCTGTGAACTGATGGCACAGCGGGGCCTGCTCTCGGGCGAAGACGAACATCAGGTGCGCCTGCAGCGTGACTTCGGCCGCCTGATTGGCAATACCGACATGCACTTTGGCAATTTGAATTTTTTTGTGGATGATCTGGCACGCATATTCAAACCCCACTTCACGCTGGCCCCGGTGTTCGACATGTTGCCCATGGTTTGGCGCCCCAGCGAATTCCGCGACGAGATGGGCTACACGCCGTTTGCCGCACCCCAAAAACCGCCAGGCTCCGCAGCCACCTGGGGCCTTGCAAG
>JANYCG010000151.1 GCA_025360385.1 Burkholderiales bacterium
CGCAGACGCTGGTCGGTGCCGACCGGGTAGTCCGCAATATGGAACCCAGCATGGGCGCTGAAGATTTTTCATTCATGTTGCAAGCCAAGCCCGGCGCGTATTTGCGCATTGGGCAGGGTGCCGTGGACACCGATGGGCAAGGTGGTGTCGGCAGCTGCAATGTGCACAACAGCCGTTATGATTTCAACGACGATATTCTGCCGCTGGGGTCGGCATTACATGCCAGCCTGGTGGAGCAAGGCATGTCGCTCTGAGTGGTTTTTTAACCCGAACCCTGCCACCGCTGACCAGTTTGTTTCAACGCTTCGAATTTGAGATTTTTAGGAAATATTTACCATGACCATTAAAAAAATGCTGTACATCCCTATGGCTATTGTATTGTTAGCTACATCTTTAGCAGCATCTGCCGTCACTTTGAGAATCGCCAATCAAGGCGATGCCTTGTCGCTGGACCCACATTCACTGAACGAGTCTTTGCAGTTGACCGTGCTGAGCAACGTTTACGAACCCTTGGTAGACCGGGATCGCGACTACAAACTCGCGCCTGGCCTGGCGACTGATTGGAAGCAGACCGCGCCGACCGTCTGGCGTTTCAACTTGCGCAAAAACGTGAAATTCCACGATGGCACGCCCTTCACGGCGGACGACGTCATCTTCAGTTACGAGCGGGCCAAAGACGCTGGTTCTGACGTGCAGAACAAAGTAGGCCAGGTCAAAGAAATCAAAAAAATCAACGACCATGCCATTGACATCGTCACGACCTTGCCTTTCCCCATCTTGCCCGACACCTTCACCACCTGGTTTGTGATGAGCAAGAAATGGTGCGAAGACAACCAGGCGACCAAGCCGGTGGATCGGCGCAAAGGCATTGAAAATGCAGCGTCGTTTCGGGCCAATGGCACTGGGCCGTTTCGCGCCCGCGAGCGACAGCCCAATGTGCGCAGCTCCTTTTCCCGAAATGGCAATTACTGGGGCAAAGTGGACAGCAATGTCGATGAAGTGGTCTTCACGCCCATCGGCAACGCCAGCACGCTGGTGGCTGCATTGCTGTCGGGCGAGGTGGACGTGATTGAACCGGTGCCGGTGCAGGACGTCGAGCGCATCAAGGGCATGGCCAACCTCAAGGTCTTGCAGGGCCCTGAGCTGCGCATCATTTTCCTGGGCATGGACCAGAAACGCGATGAATTGCAATTCTCCAGCGTCAAAGGCAAAAACCCGTTCAAGGACAAACGGGTTCGCCAGGCCTTCTTCCAGGCGATTGACGAAGGCGCTATCGCTAAAAACATCATGCGTGGTGCGGCTACGCCCAGCGCGGTGATGTTTCCGTCGCAAATCAGGGGTTATGCAGCAGACTTGGCCAAGCGTTTGCCATTTGACCCGGAAGCCTCGAAAAAGTTGCTCGCCGAGGCGGGGTACCCACAGGGTTTTGAAGTCAAGCTCAATTGTCCGAACGACCGCTACGTGAACGATGCTGCCATCTGCCAGGCCGTCGCTGCCAACCTGGCGCGTGTCGGCATCAAAATCAACCTGGAAGTAGAGACCAAAGGCACTTATTTCCCAAAAGTTTTGCGCCGTGACACCAGCTTCTACATGCTGGGCTGGAGTGCCAGCACTGGGGATGCGCACAACGTCTTGTTCCCAATTTTGTCCTCGCCTGGCGACGATGGCCGCGGTCAGTTCAATCTGGGGGCCTACAGCAATGCCAGGATTGATGAGTTGACCAATCAGGTGGCGTCGGAGATTGACGACAAAAAACGCATGGCGATGATCCGCGAAGCCAGCAAGATCCACCAGGACGACATCGGCCACATTCCCTTGCACCAGCAGGCGCTCAATTGGGCCGTCAAGAAAAACATCGAGATAGTGCAATTGCCGGGCAATGAAATGCCCTGGAAGTTCATCAAGGTGAACAAATAGATGGTTTTTAAAGGCCTCGCCCGCTGGTGGCAGGGTGACGTTGGCTACAGCTTTCGAAACTCTCCGCTGGCCATGGCGGCTGCGCTGGTGGCCTTTGTTTGCGTTTTTTGCGCCACTTTTGCGGGATACGTGGCACCCCACAACCCGTTTGACCTGGCCACGCTGGAACTGGGCGACTCGCGCCTGCCACCGGCCTGGGTGGACAACGGCAACTTCAAAGGCAGCGCCAAGTACCTGCTGGGCACTGACAACCAGGGGCGGGACATTTTGTCGGCGCTGATGTACGGTGCCCGCATCTCCTTGATCGTTGGCGTGGCCTCGGTGGTTCTGTCGATGGTCATTGGTGTCACGCTGGGCCTTCTGTCGGGCTTCATGGGCGGCTGGGTCGACACCGCCTTGATGCGTCTGTGCGACGTGATGTTGTCCTTTCCCGCCATCCTGATTGCCCTGCTGATTGCGGGAGTGGGGCGTGCCCTGTTCCCCAACGCCCAAGGCTCGCTGGCATTTGGCGTATTGATCATCTCCATCACGCTGTCAGGCTGGGTGCCCTACGCCCGCACTGTGCGGGGCTCCACGCTGGTGGAGCGCAACAAAGAATACGTGCAGGCCGCCAGGGTGACCGGCGTTTCAAACTTTCGCATCATGCGTCGGCATGTGTTGCCCAATGTGCTGGGGCCGGTCATGGTGCTGGCCACGATTCAAGTGGCCACAGCCATCATCATCGAGGCGACTTTGTCATTTTTGGGTGTGGGCGCACCGGTGACCACGCCCTCATTGGGCACCTTGATCAGTGTGGGCAAAGATTTCCTGTTCTCAGGCGAGTGGTGGATCACGGTGTTCCCCGGCCTGATGCTGGTGGCGATTTCGCTGTCTGTGAACCTGCTGGGCGACTGGCTGCGCGATGCGCTGAACCCCCGTCTTCGATAGAACTGCACCTTCGCAGTACCCGTGCCATCGCAAGTGCCAACCACCGTCCATGAACCTGCTTGAAGTCAACCACCTCGTCGTCGAGTTCCCGAGCCGGCATGGCACGCTGCGGGCGATTGACGACATCTCTTTCAGCATTGCGCCGGGTGAAATTTTGGGCGTTGTCGGTGAATCTGGCGCTGGCAAATCGCTCACTGGCGCGGCCATCATTGGTCTGCTGGAGCCGCCGGGGCGCATTGCCAGTGGCCAGATTTTGCTTGAAGGCGAACGCATCGACCATCTTGGTTTTGAGGCGCTGCGGCATATCCGCGGGCGGCGCATTGGGGCGATTTTTCAGGACCCGCTGACCTCGTTGAATCCGCTCAATTCGATCGGCAAGCAGTTGACTGAAACAATTCTTGCGCATTTGCCGGTCACGCCCAGAGAGGCGCTCGCGCGGGCTATCTCGTTGCTGCAAGACACGGGGATTCCGGCAGCCGCTGAGCGCATCCACCACTACCCGCACCAATTTTCCGGCGGCATGCGCCAGCGTGTGGTGATTGCTCTGGCGTTGGCGGCCGAGCCAAAACTGATTGTTGCCGACGAACCCACGACGGCGCTGGATGTATCGATCCAGGCGCAAATCATCACACTCCTGAAAAGCATCTGCAAAAAACGCGGCGCGGCCGTCATGTTGATCACCCACGACATGGGTGTGATCGCAGAATCCTGCGACCGCGTGGCGGTGATGTATGCCGGGCGCATCGCCGAAATTGGTCCTGTGCATGAGGTCATCAACCAAGCGGCGCATCCCTACACGGCAGGGCTGATGGGCGCCATCCCCGACATCACCCAGGATCGCGAGCGCCTGAGCCAAATTGACGGGGCCATGCCGCGTTTGAATGCCATTCCGTCCGGTTGCGCTTTCAATCCGCGTTGCGCCAGGACATTTGCCAAGTGCACCAGCCAACGCCCGGACCTGTTGAACGCAGGGGCCACCCGCGCGGCCTGCTGGCTGCATGAAGCAGGCGCAAGCACTTGACGGCGCGGCCCCTTCGCCCCGACCTGGACAAGCCACGCAGACCCCAAATGGACAAACATCGATGACAGCACTGGTTCAAGCCCACGACCTGGCCATGAGTTTCGACGTGTCGCCGCCCTGGCTGAACCGCGTTTTGGAGCGCAAACCCAAAGTCATGCTGCATGCCGTCGATGGCGTGAGTTTTGAGATTGAAAAAGGGAAAACTTTGGCGCTCGTCGGTGAGTCAGGCTGTGGCAAAAGCACTGTGGCCAAGTTGCTGGTCGGGCTGTACCGACCGACCCGTGGCGGCTTTCAATTTGACGGGCAGGATGCCCACGCGGCCTTTAAAACGCCTGAGGGTCTGGCGCTGCGCAAACGCATCCAGATGATTTTTCAGGATCCCTACGCGTCGCTGAATCCGCGCTGGACGGTGCTCGATATTGTGGGCGAACCACTGACCGAACACGGCTTGATTACCGACGCTTCCGCCCTGAAAACAAAAGTCGGCGAACTGCTGGAATCGGTTGGCCTGAGCGCATTGGACGTTGTCAAATACCCGCACCAGTTTTCAGGCGGGCAGCGCCAGCGCATTTCAATTGCACGCGCTTTGGCCACCCAACCGGAGTTTCTGGTCTGCGACGAACCCACGTCGGCATTGGACGTGAGCGTCCAGGCCCAAGTGCTCAACATCATGAAGGACTTGCAACGCAAGCTGGGGCTGACCTATCTGTTCATCTCCCATAACCTGGCCGTGGTGCGCCACGTGAGCGACCAGGTGGGCGTGATGTACCTGGGCCGGCTGGTGGAGCTGGCGGACAAACAGGATTTATTCGCGCAACCACGCCATCCTTATACCCGGATGCTGCTGGATGCCATCCCCAAAATGCACGATGTGGGCCGGGCCCGCACGCCCGTGCAAGGCGAAGTGCCCAACCCGCTGAACCCGCCGCCGGGGTGCGCCTTCAACCCGCGTTGCCCGCACGCCAACGAGCGCTGCCGAACCGAACGGCCGGCCTTGAAGACTGTTGCAAGCCTGAAAATCGCCTGCCACGCCGTCGAAGAAGGGCGGTTATGAACACCATCACCCGCCTTCGATCCTTCAAAACCCAGACGGCCAAAGTCTGGGCTCTGTCCCTTCCCTACTTCAAGTCTGACCAAAAACTGAAAGCCTGCGCCATGCTCGCGGCCATCGTGGCGCTGAACCTGGGTTCGGTTTTCATGCTGGTTCAGATCAACGACTGGAATCGCTTGTTTTACGATGCCTTGCAGAACAAGGATGCCGCCGTGTTTTGGACGCAATTGGGGCGCTTTACCTATCTGGCCTTTGGTTTCATCATCATCGCGGTGTACAAGTTTTATCTCACGCAGTTGCTGGAAATGCGCTGGCGCGCCTGGATGACAGGGCACTACCTGGAGCGCTGGTTGTCAAACCATGCTTTTTACCGGATGGAACTCGGCCGCTTTGCAAAAAATAGCAAACTATCTAGCAATGACGGGAACAACCCCGACAATCCGGACCAACGGATCCAGGAAGACATCAACCAGTTCACCAGTTACACCGTCTCTTTGTCGATGGGCCTGCTCAATGCCCTGGTCACGCTGGTGAGTTTTGTTGGCATTTTATGGAGCCTGTCTGGCGACTTCGCGTTTGAACTGGCGGGCCACAAATTTGACGTTCCTGGCTTCATGGTCTGGGCGGCGATTTTGTATTGTGTGGCGGGCAGCTTCATCAGCCACTGGATCGGCAAACCCCTGATCAAACTCAACTTCCAGCAGCAACAACTTGAGGCCGACTTTCGTCACCACATGGTGCGGGTGCGCGAGTACAGCGAGTCGATTGCGCTGGACAAGGGTGAAAAGGTCGAGCGCATCCAGCTGGATTTGCGTTTTTCAAAAGTGCTGGTCAATTACCTGGCGCTGCTCAAAACACAGAAGAGCCTGACCTGGTTCACGGTTGGTTTTGGCCAGGCGGCCGTGGTGTTCCCGTTTGTGGTGGCAGCGCCCCGGTTTTTCAGCGGCGCGATTCAACTGGGGCAATTGATGCAAATCTCCAGCGCCTTTGGCCGCGTGCAAGACTCGTTGAGCTGGTTTGTGGACAACTACAGTTCGCTGGCGGCCTGGCAGGCCACGACCGACCGTTTGACCAGCTTTGAAGACAGCTTTGCTGCAAATGTCCCCGTCAACAGTGAATTTCTTGCTATTAATTCAGTAAATTTGGATGTCACTGACCTGACCCTGCAATTGCCTACCGGCGCGGTATTGCTGTCGGGGGAACATCTGCATGCACAAACTGGCGACCATGTCTTGCTGCAAGGGCCATCGGGCAGCGGCAAGTCCACCCTGTTTCGCGCCTTTGCGGGTATCTGGCCTTTTGCCACCGGGAAAATTGAGCGCCCGGCCAACGCCATGTTCATTCCGCAGCGCCCTTATTTCCCCAATGGGCCTTTGCGCGACGCGCTGGCCTACCCAGAACCCACGGTTACTTATTCTGACGAACAGTTGCGCCAGGCTTTGACCGACGCCTTGTTGCCCCAATTGGCCCAGCAACTAGACCAGTCCGATGCTTGGGGCCAAAAACTTTCAGGCGGCGAGCAGCAGCGCTTGGCCATTGCGCGAGTCTTGCTGAAAAAACCGGCCTGGGTATTCGCCGACGAGGCCACCAGTGCGCTCGACGCACAGGCTGAACAGGCCATTTATCAAAGACTTCTGGCGCTTGTCAAACAATCGCAGGGTGCAATTATTTCGATAGCGCACAAGCCGTCCATCGCGGCACTTCATGAGACGACCTGGACGCTTGAGCCACAGCCTGAGCCACGGCCTGAGCCACGCCTTGATGCGGCGGCGGCTTTGCATCAAGCCCAGTACAAGATCAAGTCAGCCAGGTTCTGACTGTTTTGTCGTGAGGCCGACAAACCGCCCATATCCCCGTGCCCGCAAATCACAGGCCGGGCAGCTGCCACAGCCGTAGCCCCAGGCATGGCGGTGGGTTCGGTCGCCCAGATAACAGGTGTGGGTGTGCTCGATGATGAGATGAACCAAGGCCTCGCCACCGCCCAGCGCGCCAGATGAATGCCCGAGGTCATGCGCCAATTGCCAGGTCGCGGCCTTGTCGATCCACATCAAGGGGGTTTCGATCAAGCAAATTTTGGCCATGCCCAATGACAGTGCCAGTTGCATCGCCTTCATGGTCTCGTCGCGGCAATCCGGGTAGCCCGAGAAATCAGTCTCACACACCCCGGTCATGAGCACTTGCAAGTCCCGCCGGTAGGCCACTGCGGCCGCCAGCGTCAAAAACAGCAGATTGCGCCCCGGCACAAAAGTGTTCGGCAGGCCGCTTTGTTCCATTTTGAAGGCGGTGTCACGGGTCAGGGACGTTTCACTGACCTCACCCAATACCGCCAGGTCGAGCAGATGGTCATCACCAAGCTTGCCGGCCCACTGCGGAAAATGCGCCTTGATTTCACGCAGCACATGCAGCCTTGACGTCAGTTCCACGTGATGGCGCTGCCGGTAGTCAAACGCAATGGTTTCAACGCGCTCATATTTGGAGAGCGCCAGTGCCAGGCAGGTCGTCGAGTCCTGGCCGCCCGAGAACAAGACGAGGGCCGACGTGGGCATCACGAGGGCGTCAAATAGTCACTCCGCCGTCAATCACCAGCGTCTGCCCGGTCATGAAGGAGCCGGCCGCCGATGCCAGGTACACCGCAGCGCCGGCAATTTCATCGGGCTCGCCAATGCGGCGAAGGGGCGTGGTGGCCGTGCGCTTTTTCAGCATCTCGGCATCTTCCCAAAGGGCCTTCGCAAAGTCGGTTTTGATCAAGCCAGGCGCAATGCAATTCACCCGCACGTTGTGGGGCCCGTACTCGTGCGCCAGATTGCGGGCCAGTTGCATGTCGGCCGCCTTGGAGATGCCGTAAGCGCCAATCACTGGCGTGCCGCGCAGCCCGCCGATGCTGCTCACGATGATGATGGCGCCGTCTTTGCGCTGAATCATCTGCGGGGCGACAAAGTTGATCAACCAATGGTTGGCCAGCACATTGTTGTCAAAAATCTTGCGGAACTGCTCGTCTTCAATGCCCGCCATTGGGCCGTAGTAGGGGTTGCTGGCGGCATTGCAGACCAGCACGTCAATCTTGCCAAGTTGACGGCAGGTGTCGTCCACCAAATGCTTAAGCTGCTCCTTGGACGAGATATTGGCTGGGATGGCCAGCGCCGTGCCCGCCCCGTGTTTTGCGTTGATCGCCGCCGCGACCTCGTCACATGGCCCCGCTTTGCGCGACGAGATCACCACCTTGGCGCCTTGTTCCGCCATGCGCTCGGCAATCGCCTTGCCGATGCCCTTGGAGGACCCGGTGATGACGGCGACTTTGCCTGCGAGTGAAAAAAGTGACATGCTGGCTCCTGTTGCTGGGACTAGGCTTTGGCCGTTGACTTTTCAAGCCCGTAACGGCCGTATTCAAGCCGTGCAATGGTGCGGCAGTGCACCTCGTCCGGACCGTCGGCCAGGCGCATGGTGCGCATGTTGGCGTAGGACCGTGACAGGCCCGCATCGGTGCTCACCCCCGCTGCGCCAAAGGCCTGAATGGCGTTGTCGATGATGCGCAAGGCCGCCAGCGGCGCAGCAACCTTGATCATGGCAATTTCAGCACGGGCGTGTTTATTGCCAAGCTTGTCCATCATGTCGGCGGTTTTCAGCGTCAGCAGGCGGGTCATTTCAATGTCGATGCGGGCATGGGCCACGCGTTCTTCCCACACGGACTGTTCTGAAATACGTTTGCCAAAGGCGACGCGTGACTGCAGGCGTTTGACCATTTTTTCCAGGGCCACTTCAGCCACGCCAATCGTGCGCATGCAGTGGTGAATGCGCCCCGGCCCAAGCCGACCCTGGGCGATCTCGAAGCCCCGGCCTTCACCCAGCAGCAGGTTCTCGACCGGCACACGGACATTCTTCAGCACCACTTCGGCGTGGCCATGGGGCGCATCGTCAAAGCCAAACACGGGCAACATGCGCACAATCTCGATGCCGGGCGCATCCAGTGGCACCAGAATTTGTGACTGCTGTGAATGTTTCGGTGCCTCAGGGTTGGTCTTGCCCATCACGATGGCGAGTTTGCAGCGCGGGTCGCCCACGCCGGACGACCACCATTTACGGCCATTGATCACGTAATGGTCGCCGTCCCGCTCGATGCGGGTGGCGACGTTGGTGGCGTCACTGGAGGCAACGTCTGGCTCGGTCATCAAAAACGCTGACCGGATTTCACCCGCCAGCAAAGGCTGCAACCAGCGTGCCTTGTTGGCGTCCGACGCATACCGCGCCAGCACTTCCATGTTGCCGGTGTCGGGTGCCGAGCAATTGAACACCTCGGACGCAAACTTGCAGCGGCCCATTTCTTCGGCACAAACGGCGTATTCAAGGTTGGTGAGACCGGCACCCCGGTAGGGGCTGTCTTCGGGCAAGGAGTCTTTGGGCAAAAACAGGTTCCATAACCCGGCTGCTTTGGCTTTGACTTTGAGCTCTTCGACAATCGGCACCACTTGCCAGCGGTTCTCGCCAAAGGCTTTCATCTGCGCGTCAAACACCGGTACGGCCGGGTAAACGTGCGCGTCCATGAAGGCCTTGACGCGGCCAAGCCAGTAGGTTTGTGTGTCGGAGAGGGTGAAGTTCATGATGGGATCCCGTTCGGTTTGGTTGAGCGTGAAAGTCTGAGGCAAGGGTGAAGGGCCAACTTGAGTTTACGATGAAGCCCTTATGAAAAACAATTTCCTGCGTTCTATGATCGCCATTTTTGTCGCCGTGGCGATAGCTGCAGCGGTCGCCTGGGCCGGTGGCAAGCAAGGCACTGCCGTGGGGGGGCTGCCGCTTTTGGCTTTGTGTGCGGTGCTGGCTTTCGCCGTTCAGTGGACTGCGTTTGTGCCGGCCTGGCTGATGCAAACCGAGAAGTTCTACGACCTGGCAGGCAGCGTCACGTACTTGTTTCTGTTGGCTTGCGTCGCGCGTTTTGGCCCGCCACGGTCTTGGGCTGACGTGTTGCTGCTGGCCATGTGTGGCCTGTGGGCGCTGCGCTTGGGGCTGTTCCTGTTCATGCGCATTCACCAGGACGGCTCGGACAAACGTTTCACCCACATCAAAAATTCATTTCCCCGGTTTCTACTGTCCTGGACATTACAGGGGCTGTGGGTGTTCTTCACACTGTGCCCGGTGCTGATCGTGGTGGCCTCACCGCGCTGGCATTCGGCCACAGTCTGGACGTTCATCGGCGTGGCAATTTGGGCCATCGGTTTTGCCATCGAAATCTTGGCCGATTCGCAAAAGCGCCAATTCCGGGC
>JANYCG010000208.1 GCA_025360385.1 Burkholderiales bacterium
CAAGGTGACCCAGGTGTTGCGCCTGCAAAATCAGCGCGGAGAACCTATCGACGCCTGGATGACCTTCGGCGAAGTGGTGGCCGTGCACATTGCCAAACGCCTGCTCAAAAACGGCATTTACGACACCGCCAGCGCCCAGCCTGTGCTGCGTGGTGGTGGCCCGGCAGACTATTTTGAACTGGGCGGCCTGTTCAAAATGTTCCGTCCCAAGTGATTTAACTGACGTTTTTTAGTGGATAGACTCAAATTAATGCGTATATTTTAGTCGTAATTGCTATTTTTAATATAGCCGCATAGTCACTATTTATAGGAACAATACATTGTTTTTCTTCTTATATACAAGGAAAAAAGTTTTCGGAGAAATTTACATCAATTCAGACAAGGTGTGCCTTATTGATCCGGCCTATTGAAGTCTTAAATGCCGTTCAGGCTGAGCTTGTCGAAGCCCTTCGCCCAGCTCAGGGCGAGCGGTTCAAACATCACTGGGCCGGATCAATCGCCCGTGCTTTAAGCCTGTGCTTTAAGCCTGCGCCTGCAAGGCCGCAATGCGCTCTTCAATCGGCGGGTGGGTCGAAAACAGTTTTCCAATACCGCCCGCAATGCCAAAGGCCGCCACGCTCTTGGGAAGCTCGCCGGGGGCCATGCCACCCAGGCGGGCCAGCGCGTTGATCATGGGCTGTTTGCGGCCCAGCAATTGGGCGGAACCCGCATCGGCGCGGAACTCGCGATAGCGCGAAAACCAGGCCACCACCATCGACGCCGCAAAACCCAGCACGATGTCCAGAATCACAGTGGTGATCATGTAGCCAATGCCGGGGCCGGAGCGGTCGTCGCCCTTGCGCAGAAAGCTGTCAATCGCGTAGCCGATGACGCGACTTAAAAACACCACAAAGGTGTTCATCACGCCTTGGATCAAAGTCATGGTCACCATGTCGCCATTGGCCACATGGGCGATTTCGTGGCCTATCACGGCCTCGATCTCGTCGTGCGTCATGCCTTGCAGCAGGCCCGTGGAGACGGCCACCAGGGCCGAATTTTTAAAGGCGCCGGTGGCAAAGGCGTTGGGTTCGCCCTCAAAAATGCCGACATCCGGCATGCCGATCTGCGCTTTGTCGGCCAGCCGGCGCACGGTGTCCACAATCCAGGCTTCGTCCTGGTTTTGTGGCTGGTTGATCAGGCGCACGCCCGAAGTCCACTTGGCCATGGGTTTGCTGATCAAGAGCGAAATAATGGCGCCGCCAAACCCCATCACCAGTGCAAAACCCAGCAAGCTGCCCAGGTTCAGGCCGTTGGGCGTGAGGTAACGGTTGACCCCCAGCAAACTGGCCACAATGCCCAGCACCGTGACAACCAGCACGTTGGTCAAGACAAACAAGAGGATGCGTTTCATGGTTTCCTTTAAAGACAGCCCCGTTGGGTGGGGCCGTTGGCGCGAATGTTAGGGGCAATTGGGCAAATTTCAAGGGATTCGCCCTTGGCTTTGGCGGGTCTTTGTCAGGCATTTTCTATTGCCAGGGCGGTTAAGAAAGCCGCGGCGGCCGGAACACACTGGCATCCTCATAAAAGCTGAGGTTTTCATTGGCGGGCCACCAACCGGGCACACCCAGCACGGGCAGATGCGCAAAGGGTTTGGTGGCGAGCTTTTCAGCGCTCAAGTCATGGGCGACAAAGCGGTCCAAATCTGCCAGGGTCTGGCTCGAAGGGTGCACCCGGTAAACATGGGCCGTGATGGCTTTGCGCGGCACCACCAGCTTTTCGAGCAAGGCGTGGCCAAACAAGGCCAGCCTGGCGTCTTTCCAAAGCGCAGCTTGCGTCACAAACAGGGTGTGCCAGTCTTTGGTGACCAGTGCGTTCCACAGGGCATCGGGCGCCTGCAATAACGCGGCGTTTTCGTCAAACACGGTCAGCGCGTCGCGCACTTGGCCACGCACATGGCCACGCACTTGCCCACCCATGGCCCCTTCTGCTGGCCCACGCATCGGACCATTGGCAATGGGCGCTCCCTGTGTCATCTGCGCCATGTGCAACTGGTTTAGCCGCGCCTTGGTCTGGGGGAAGTGAATCCAGCACAGTCCGTTAAAAAAATCGTGAAAGCCCTCACGTGTAGGGCATAACCTGCTATTGAATATATAGCTTTCATAAGCCTGCCCGTCTGGCAGCGCACTCTGGGACACAAAGCGCACAGTGGACTGCAAGGGCAGTCTGGCCACCTGGGCGTTCAGCGCTGCGTGAGTCGCCAAGCCCTGGGCGATGGCGGTGGCGACGCCCTGCCCCACGTCCGCCAGCGGGGCCAGCCACGGCGCTTGCCAGTTGATGGCCTCAACGGCAGTCAGGCCAGGCGCCAAGGCAAGGCTTCCCCAGATCGCAAGGGCTTCAACTGCGCCTCGCCAAACGCAAAACTTTCGGGCGGCATCCAGCGCTCACGCGTCAAGGTGATCGTCCCTGCATTGCGCGGCAGGCCATAAAAATCAGCACCGTTGAAGCTGGCAAACGCCTCCAGTTTGTCCAGCGCATGGGCGTTGTCAAAGGCTTCTGCATACATCTCCATCGCCGCGTGAGCGGTGTAACAACCGGCACAGCCGCTGGCATGTTCTTTGAGGTGCGCCGGGTGCGGGGCGCTGTCCGTGCCTAAAAAGAATTTGGCAGACCCGCTGGTCACCGCTTTCACCAGGGCCAGCCGGTGGGTTTCGCGTTTGAGCACAGGCAGGCAGTAATAGTGCGGCCGCACGCCGCCGGTGAAGATGGCGTTGCGGTTGTACAGCAGGTGGTGCGCGGTGACAGTGGCGGCGGTGAACCGGTCTGCATCGCGCACATATTGCGCGGCCTGTCGGGTCGTGATGTGTTCGAACACAATTTTGAGTTCGGGCAGGTCGCGGCGCAGCGGAATGAGCTGTGTGTCAATGAACACCGCCTCGCGGTCGAACAGGTCCACCTCGGGCGCGGTGACCTCGCCATGCACCAGCAGCAACAAACCCTCGCGTTGCATGGCCTCTAGGGTTTTGTAGGTTTTGCGCACGTCGGTGACGCCCGCGTCGCTGTTGGTGGTGGCACCTGCCGGGTAGAGTTTGAGCGCCACCACACCGGCATCTTTGGCGCGTTTGACCTCGTCTGGCGGCAAGTTGTCCGTGAGGTAAAGCGTCATCAGCGGCTCGAACGTGACACCGCCGTGCACGGGCTTTGGCACGGCAGCGCGGATGCGCCCGGCGTAAGCCACTGCCTGCGCCGCTGTCGTGATGGGCGGTTTCAAATTCGGCATGATGATGGCGCGGCCAAACTGGGCGGCCGTGTGGGGCACCACTGTGTTCAATACGTCGCCGTCCCGCACATGCAGGTGCCAGTCATCCGGGCGGGTCAGCGTGACGGCTGACGGGGGTGTTGAACCAGGTGCCTGGTTCGCTTCAAGGCGTGAAGGGTTGGGGGGCTTGGGCGTCATCCCCGCATTGTCCCAAAAGATAGTCCCACAAAGCCTGCACCGTGCGTTTTTGGACTGAATTGCGCTGCCCGTCCCTGGCCGACGGCAGTTGCCGGTAGGCGCGCACCTCCATGGTGATCTCCAGGCTCGCCATGCCGGCCGGCACGGCGCTGACCAGTCGATGCGCCTGCAGCTCGTTTTTGACGGCGCTGTGGGGCAAAAAGGCGATGCCATGCCCCTCCAGCGCCATGGCCTTGAGCCCCTCGGACATGTCGGTCTCATAGACCCGGTCGAAATGCACTGCGACACCGCCGCGCTTCAAAATCAAATCGACCATCTGGCCAAGGTAGGCACCCGGGGAGTAGCCCAGATACGGCAGCAAATGCCCCGCCGCACCCGGCAATTTGTGCAGCGGCGCGCCGTTCGCATCAGGCTTGACGTAGGGCGCAATCACCTCGTGACCGAGGGTCAGCATTTCATACCGCTGCGTGTCCAGCTGGATCGGCTGGGCTGGGTGGTGGTAGGAGATCAGGATGTCGCAACTGCCCTCCACCATGCGCATCACCGCGTCGTGCACGTTCAGGGCCGTCAGGCTGCTTTTGAACGGCCCAAAATGCCGCCGAAGTGACGACACCCAGGCCGGGAAAAAAGTGAATGCCAGGGTGTGCGGTACGGCAAAACCGATCACGTCCTGGTCCGGCAAAGCGTGGCCGCGCAACATGGCGCGGGTGCTTTGCAGGGCCCGCAACATCTCCAGCGCCTGGTCGTACAGGGTTTGGCCGGCCGGGGTGAGCCGTGTGGGGTAACTGCTGCGGTCCACCAGGTCCATGCCGGCCCAGGCCTCCAGCGACTGGATGCGTCGCGAAAATGCGGGTTGCGTCACATGGCGCAGTTGCGCCGAGCGGCTGAAACTGCGGGTTTCAGCCAAGCTGACAAAGTCTTCAAGCCATTTGGTTTCCATGACGCACTTTAACGCTTGGTCACCACCAGCCCCCAATGGTTCCAGGCCATCCCGTGCACCTCCTGGGGCACGCCCCTGGCACACCCTCCGATTCTTTTGGGGCCCAGCAGGCCTGGGACCGGGCATTGCGCTTTGTTGGACGTCACCTGGGTTGAAGTGATTAGCTATATTTTACATAGCTGTCCGTGCATTAATACCAAGGACTTGAAGCCGTTTTCCCATGCAAAGCACGGCGTTGTCCTTGCTGAGCAGCGTGGCCTGGTGCTGCACCGCCAGGTCGATGAATTTCTGGTCGTCAGGGTCCTGGCAGATGGTTTTGGCGCGTGGGGCCACCGGCAGCAAGCGGGCCAGCTGGTCAAACTGCGCCAGCACGTTTTGGTCTGACAGGCGGGCGGCAGCCAGCCGCTTCACGATGTGCGGGTAGGCCAGCACACGCGCCAACTCGTCGCGCATGGGCCCGGTGGCCAGCCACTGAACTGTTTTGCCGTTCAAGGCTTGCTGCAAGCTTGCGGTGGCCGCGTCGGCAAAGACAAACAAGTCCAGGACGATGTTGGTGTCGAGGACGAAAGGCTTCAATTGGTTTTGTCCCGCGCGGAACCCTTGACCATGTCAAACCGGAACAGCCTGCATTCAATCGGGCCGTTCCATAGGGGCACTTTGCGAGATTCTTTGAGGCGCATCTTGCCCGGCAGTTTGAGGTCCGGCGTGAGCACCCAGGCGCGCCAGCTGCTGAAATTATTTTTCCAGTGGCTGGCCAGTTGGCTGAAGAACTCGCCGCCGTCGCCGGTTTGCGCAACTTCGCGGGCACCAAAGCGGCCTTGCGCCTGGTCACCTGCCACGCCCGCCACGGCAATGCGTTCGCCATAGGGCGGGTTCAGCAACATGACACCGGGCGCGTCACAAGGCGGCATGCGCTGCAAGGCGTCGCCACCGCGGAACTCGACGCAGCCGGACACACCCGCACGTTGGGCATTGCGCTCTGCAAAATCGACCATGCGGTGTGCCACGTCACTGCCAAATACCTTGCATGTTCCCGTGGCGATTGCATTGTTTGCTGTGTTTTTAATAGCAATCCAGACGTGATCCTGAAACGGCAACATTTTCTCAAAGGCGAATTGACGCAACAGGCCGGGGGCAATGTTGCAGGCAATTTGGGCGGCCTCAATGGCGATGGTGCCACTGCCGCAACACGGGTCATACAGCGCCAGGGGCGGCTCGCCCTTTTGGGTCGATTCGGCCAAGGCGTCGGCCCAGCCGCTGGCGGCAATCATGGCGGCGGCCAGGGTTTCTTTCAAAGGGGCATCGCCTTTGTCTTCACGCCAACCGCGTTTGAACAGGGGCTCGCCCGAGGTGTCGATGTACAGGGTGCAGGCGTCGGTGGTCAGATGGGCGTAGATGCGGATGTCGGGCCACTGGGTGTTGACGTCGGGCCGCACACCGCCCGCCTTGGCTCGAAAGCGGTCACACACGGCGTCTTTGACCTTGAGCGCGGCAAAGTTCAGGCTGGTCAGGGGGCTGTGCTGGGCCGTCACTTCAACTTTGATGCTCTGGCGCGGGGTGAACCAGATCTCCCACGCCACTTCGCTGGCAGCCCGGTAAACGTCCTGCTCGTTGCGGTAGGGCGTGTACGACAACTGCACCAGCACCCGCTGGGCCAGGCGGCTGTGCAGGTTGAGCCGCATGGCGTCCCGCCACGAGGCCCGCACCGCCACGCCGCCGCGCTGCTTTTGCACGTCATCCAGGCCAAGCCCGGTGATGCGCTGCACTTCAGGCAGCAGGTAGTCTTCGACACCCGCAGCGCAAGGCAAAAAAAGTTGAAGTTGGTTCATAAGAAAAATGGCCTGCGATGGGGGATGGCGCGCAAACAGTGCGAAACGCGTCGAAGCCACTATGGTATCTACCCATTGCCGCAACGATGGCCCAGAATTAGTCTAAACACTACAGCCGCAAGGCCGATTCAAAAATCGCGTCAAACCCTCTATTCACCCGCCTGTTCACCTTGCTATTGTCCCTCACGCAGTTTTTATGACCCTCCACAAATTCATGTCACGCTGCGGCCTGGTTGCCCAGCTTGTTCTGGCAATGGGCGCAGCCGCCCTGCCCCAACTGGCGCAGGCGCAGGGCTTGGCGTGGCCGGCCAAACCCGTCAAAATCGTTTTCCCGGTGGGGCCGGGCGGTGCCAACGATGCCATCGTGCGGGTGATCGGGGCCAAGCTGCAAGACATCTGGAAGCAGCCGGTGGTGATTGATTTCAAGTCCGGCGCCGGCATCATCGTGGGCACCGACTCCATCGCCAAATCCGCGCCCGACGGCTACACGCTGGGCATCGCCTTTGGCGCACTGATGAGCACGCACATTCTGTACGGCCCCAAGCTACCGTATGACACGCTGAAAGACCTGACGGGTGTCACGGAAATCGGCAACACGCCGTTTGGCCTGTATGCGCACCCGTCCTTTGCACCCAACACCGTGGCGGAGATCATCACCTATGCCAAAGCCAACCCCGGCAAGCTGGACTACACCGCCACGCCGACCAATGGCGCGTCACACCTCAGCGGCGAGTTGTTCAACGCCATGGCCGGCATCAAGATGACCCATGTGGCTTACCGGGGCACCGGGCCCTCGCAGCTGGACGTGCTGGCAGGGCGCGTGCCACTGTGGTTTTCGTCGATCGGCGAAGAGCTCAAAGGCATCGTCGCCAACAAGCAGTTGAAGCCGATTGCCACCACGGGGCTGGTGCGCAGCCCGAATTTCCCCAGCACGCCAACCGTCCACGAAACCCTGCCCGGCTTCAATGTGGTGGGCATTCTGGGCATCATTGCGCCGTCGGGCATCCCGCGTGAGGTGCGCGCCAAAGCCAGCGCCGATTTCGCCCAGGCCATCAACAGCCCCGAGGTGCGCGAGCGCATGTTGCAACTGGGCATGACACCGGTGGCGTCCACACCAGAGCAGTTCAACGCCCGCATTGCCAGCGAGATTGAGCGTTGGAGCAAGGTCATCAAAGACGCGGGCTTGTCGGCTGAATAAGGTCTCAGGGAAAACGCATGAACACAACAGAATCCAAAATCAACTTTGTGGGGCGAAATGCCGACGGCTCAGCCCACGGCCGACCGCAACACAGCAGCGACGATGAGTTGACACAAGTGGGCCCCGGCACGCCCTGTGGCGAATACATGCGCCGCTACTGGCAGCCGTTTGCGCAGTCGGCAGACCTGAACGCGACGCCCAAGAATCTGCGCATCCTGGGCGAAGACCTGGTGATGTTCCGCGACGGCCAGGGCCGTGCCGGGGTGCTGACGCCGCGTTGCATCCACCGGGGCACCTCGCTGTTTTACGGCAAGGTCGATGAGCATGGCATTCGCTGCTGCTACCACGGCTGGCAGTTTGACGTGGAAGGCCGCTGCATTGACCAGCCCTGTGAACCGGCGGGCAGCAGTTTCAAAGACCGGGTGCGCCAGCCCTGGTATCCGGTGCAAGAGCGTTACGGCCTGGCCTTCGTCTACATGGGGCCGCCCGGCAAAAAGCCGCTGCTGCCCAAATGGGACATTCTGGAAAATGTGGCCGACGATCACCTGGTTGCGGCGATTGGCCCCTCGGGCATCGGCGTGGGCGGCAGCGAGTCTGAACCAGTGGTGCCCTGGAACTGGCTGCAAGATTATGAAAACACCATGGACCCGTTTCACGTGCCCATCCTCCATGCCAGTTTTACCGAGGTGCACTTCCATCCCGAGATGGCCATCATGCCCGACGTGGACTACAAACTGACCGCGCTGGGCATGCACTACAGTGCCCACCGCACACTGGAAGACGGCCGCGACATGGATCGTGTGTCACCCTGCATTTTGCCCAATGTGCGCAGCGTGCCAGATGTGCGCCTGGCCGCTGGCCAAAGCAGCCGCGTGGGCTGGGTGGTGCCCATGGACGATGCGAACCACCTGTGTTTTCACGCGTTTTTAACGCCCAAAGCCAAGCCCGGCTGGGTGCAGGGCCGTGGCCGCAAATGGTCAGCCATGACCGACGAAGAAAAACAGCGCCTGCCGGGCGACTATGAAGCGCAAATCAGCCAGGGCGCGATCACCCTGCATTCCGAAGAGCACCTGGGCGCCAGCGACAAAGGCATCATCATGCTGCGCAAGTTGCTGCGCCAGCAAATCCGGCTCGTGCAACACGGCGGCGACCCGGTGGGGCTGGTGTACGACGCCAAAGACGTGGTGCAGACGGTTGGCAGTGGCAATTTTTACCGCGAGGTGGCTTGAATGGCGTCTTTTGCAATCATTGGGCTGGGCAAAATGGGCGGCAATATGGCGCGGCGGCTGGCGCAAGCGGGCGTGCAAGCGGTCGTGTTTGACCAGGACGCCGGCGTTACACAAGCGCTGGCTGCAGAGCTGTCCTGTGTGGGGGCCACCACCGTCGCGCAGGCCGTGGGTCGGCTCAAAGCGCCGCGTGTGGTTTGGCTGATGTTGCCGTCCGGCGATGTCACTGAAAACATGGTCGCACAAGTGCGCGTCCATATGCAGGCGGGCGACGTGCTGGTGGATGGCGCCAACTCCATGTACAAAGATGCCCAGCGCCGCGCGGCGAGTTTGGCGGCAGACGGCATTGAGTTTGCCGACGCAGGTGTTTCAGGCGGCGTTCACGGCCTGGCCAACGGGTATTGCCTGATGGTGGGTGCCAGCCCGGCGGGGTTTGCGCAGATTGCGCCCTACATCAAAGCCCTTTCACCCGCGACCCCCACCGAACCCGCCAAAGGCTGGCTGCATTGCGGCCCGGTTGGCTCGGGCCACTTCACCAAAATGGTCCACAACGGCATTGAATACGGCATGATGCAGGCCTTTGCCGAAGGCTTCGCCATGCTCGGGGCCAAGAAAGCGTTTGAGCTTGACCTGGCGGCGGTCAGCGAGCTGTGGCGCCACGGCAGCGTGGTGCGCTCATGGCTGCTGGACTTGACCGCTGAGGCCTTGCAAGAAGACCCTCACCTGGCCAGTGTCAAGCCCTATGTGGCCGACTCTGGCGAAGGCCGCTGGACGGCGCAGGAGGCGGTCGACCTGGGCGTTCCCACCCCGGTCATGAGCCTGGCCTTGATGATGCGTTTCGCCAGCCAGGGCCATGACGAGTTTGGTGCCAAATTGCTGGCCAAAATGCGCCAGGGCTTTGGCGGGCATTCCATCCACACCCACGAGCCATGAATTCAAGTCAGCGAGCCACCTTTGCGGCAGGCAAGCTGGCCAGGTAGGCCACCACGTCGTCGCGCTCTTTGGCGTCACCCAGGCTGTAGTTCATGGCCTGGCCCGGGATCAGGTTCTCTGGCCCGGCCAACCAGGCGAGCAGGTTGGCACGTGTCCAGACAATCCTGCTGCTGGCCAGCGCTGTGGAGTAGGCGTAGTCTGGCGCACTGCCCGCCTTGCGGCCAAACACGCCCTGGTGCGCCGGGCCGACCCGGTTGGCGTCGACGCTGTGGCAGGCCACGCAGCGCGATTCGTAGAGCTGTTTGCCACGCTCAGGCGACGGGCCCGCCTGGGCCTGCGCTGGCAGGATTGGCGAACAAAAGCCCAGTGCCAGCGTGGTGGCGGCAGCCAGGGTAGCCAAGGCGCTCTGTTTCAAGGAAATGGTTTTCATGGTTCAAGGCCTGGCAAAAATCGAAACGCGCCAGTCATGGCTCGTCTCGATGCCCGCACGGCGTGTGATGTCAGGCGTGTGGCCTCAGGCACCAAACGACAAGGCGCCAGCCGGCAACGGACGGCCCAGCGCGCTGGTCAAAACTGTGTAATGCATGGTTTCATCAGCCGCCAGACGCGCGGCCACCTTGGCCAGGTCTTTGCTGCCAAACGC
>JANYCG010000222.1 GCA_025360385.1 Burkholderiales bacterium
CCCGGCGCAATTGCAAAAAGATTTTGATGCCGTCTTGTTGACCGGCGGCGCAGAACAGTCGCGTGACTTGCCCGTGCCGGGCCGCGCGCTGGACGGCATCCATTTCGCCATGGAGTTTTTGCCCATGCAGAACAAGGTCAATGCGGGCGACAAACTCAAGGCACTGGGCTTGACGCAGATTCGGGCGGACGGCAAACACGTCATCGTCATCGGCGGCGGCGACACCGGCTCGGACTGCGTGGGCACCAGCAACCGCCACGGCGCGGCCAGCGTCACCCAGTTCGAGGTGATGCCCCAGCCCCCGGTGGAAGAAAACCGCCCTATGACCTGGCCCAACTGGCCCATCAAACTGCGCACCAGCTCCAGCCACGACGAAGGTTGCGAGCGTGAATTCGCCATCTCCACCAAAGAGTTCATTGGGGATGGCAAAGACGGCAAATCCGGCAAAGTGACAGGGCTTAAAACGGTGCGGGTCGAGTGGAAAGACGGCAAGATGGTCGAAGTGGCAGGGTCTGAAAAGATCTTAAAAGCCGACCTGGTCTTGCTGGCCATGGGTTTTGTTTCCCCCGTCGCCTCGGTGCTGGATGCCTTTGGCGTTGACAAAGACAACCGGGGCAATGCCAAAGCACACATGGACATCGTCGGCGGGTACGCCACCAACGTCCCCGGTGTTTTTGCAGCAGGTGACATCCGCCGGGGTCAGTCCCTGGTCGTCTGGGCGATCCGCGAAGGCCGCCAGGCCGCGCGCGCGGTGGATGAGTTTTTGATGGGGGCGAGCGAGTTGCCCAGGTGAGCGCTGCGTCAAGGCCACCCTGTTTCAAGCCATTTCAAACCCCAGCACTTCCAAGCCCGCAAAAATCCGGAAGTCCGCCACATTGCGCGTGAGCACGCTCAAGCCTTGGTGCAGTGCGGTGGCGGCAATCAGCGCATCGTGGGCACCTGCAGTGACGTGCGCAGGAAGGCTGGCAAGTAGGCGTGCATGGGTGCGTGCGGTGGCAGTGTCAAACGCCAGCACGGGCACATGGGCCAGCAAGTGTTCGATGAACGCGGCACGGGTGGCGCGGCGCTCTGGCGTGTTGGCCCGCTCAACCCCCACCAGCAGTTCGCTGGCCGTCACCGCGCTCATGAATGCGCCGCCAAGATGGGCATGGCGGCCCAGGTGTTCGGCAAGCTGGGCGGCCCTATCTGCCGCAGGTTGGGCTGCCGTTTTTGACGCGCCTGCCTTGCCTTGATCTCCACCCTTCGCACGGCTCGCCGCGCTACTGGCCCGTTCGGCCAGCACCCACACGTCGGTGTCAATCAGCAAACCCATGCCATTGCCGCCTCAGCTCATTTGGCCCAGGGGTCGCGCAGACGCGCAGCGCGGTTGGACTGCTTGCGGCCGGCATCCAAATCGACCGCGAAGGCAGCGCTCTCGCTGGCCGCCAGGTGCGGGCCGAGCTTGAGCAGCGCTGCCAGTGCGGCAATCGGATAGCCGCCACTTGTTTCATCGCGCGGTGCGGATGTGGGTGCGGACGTGGGTGCGGGCGACAAGCGGGCTACCACCCGCCGCCCGCGCTCAATGTCCAGCACCTGGCCGTGGTATTGCACCTGATTCAGGTAACCGGAGAGTCCGCGTGAAAAGTCTGTTGCGTTAACGGTGACAGCGCGCATGAGGTTCTCTCGTTTGGGATGGCTGGGCCAGCAGTTGATAGGCATCTGATTATCTGATAATTGTCGTCAAACAGCAAGGGCGGACCGTCCTTTGGCGGCTTGCCAAGTACAACCCTTTCTCGGTAAAAACCCTTGGCAACTACTGTCAGCATTTTTTCACTTGGATTCAGCCATGGAAAGCGCCTTATCATTTTCCGTTGTCAATTAAAGACTTGCGAAGCTTGCACCAATATGGCGTGGTTTTTGCTCGCGTTTTAAATCATGCCCGCCTCGGTAATTTGCCAGGTGACGAGAACAAATAAACAAACTCAAAAGGAGAACACTTTGAACCCCCTGTTGACCGCCTGCAAAATCTTTGCCGCATCCGTCGCCCTGCTTGTCTTCTCAGCGGCAAGCCAAGCATCAACGGTCAGCGTAGTGACCACTAACATCGGGGGGGTAACAGCTACTCCGCCACTGTCAGCGCCAGCAACGACGGCATCCCGCCGCTCCTGAGCGGGTTCACGCTCTACTTCAGCGAAACGCTTTACGCCAACCTCGCCCTCATCGCCAGCCCGGCCACCTGGGACACCATCGTCATTCAGCCCGACACCGGCATCCCCGCCGCAGGCTTTTTGGACACCTTTGCCATCGACCCGCTGGATGCCCTGGGCGCAGGGCAATCCATCTCCGGCTTTTCACTCACCTTCGACTACCGGGGCCAAGGCGCGCCGGGCGGGCTGAGCTTTGACATTGTGGACAGCAACTACACCGTGCTGTTCTCTGGCGAAGCCGTGGTCACTGCCAGCGAGCCAACCGCTGGGGGCAATGTGCCGGAGCCGGGGTCGCTGGCCCTGGTGGCCCTTGGGCTGGTGGGCCTTGGGCAGCTGCGAAAACGAATTCCCAAACAAGGAGAAGCCACAACGCCTGACATTTGCTGAAAAGGAACGGTATGTCACACGCTCGTTCCTTTTCTCACATGCTGGGCCGTTTGAGTTCTTTGGTTGTAGTCGCTGCTGTGTTCCTACTGGCGAGCTGCGGCGGAGGCGGCGGAACTGACAATCAGGCCATCGCGCCCAATCAATTTGCATTGGCAGCAACGCCCGTTCCAATTGAGGCAACCGTAGTTGCAATCACGAAACTCTCTGAGACGCGGATTTCACGCACGGTCTTCGATTACACCTTTTCCATCACCGTAAAAAATGGACCTAAAGCGGTAACTGCGTTGACGGCGACGTTGACGGGTGTTGGTACTGGCACCAGCATTTTGGATGGTGTTGTGGATATCGGCGCGTTAGCGGCTGGGGCGACCACTGCACCAGCTAAAACCATCAAGGTGCGGCATGACAGAACGTTCACGTTCAATCAAGCTGCTTTTCAATGGTCTTTTGTTGGAACGCTTGACACGCCAATGATCGTTGGTCGGGCAATGGATGGTTATCTCCGTGGTGCCATTGTGTTCTGGGACTGCAATAACAATTTTAGGTTGGACGCCGGTGAAATCGGGGTTGTGACTGGGCAAGGTGGTATTTACTCGATCCCTTTTCCCCCCGCTCCTGCCTGCAAACTGAGTGCAAACGTCCCTACAAGCACCATCGATGAGGATTCGAATTTACGCGTGCAGCGTCCAATGTTTTTGCGAGCGCTGGACGCCAACCCAACAGTGATTTGATAAAGCAACATCTATTCTGTAAATTTTGTTTTTGGTTCTGAGTGTGTTGCGCGATAGCGTCGGGTCAGGGCTTCATGTTCAGGTAGATTTTTGCGGTCATCCACTCCTCATCTTGTTCGGCCAGCAAGGCACTCACCA